>NZ_JBEZBN010000031.1:0-80546 GCF_040647115.1 Streptomyces sp. NPDC044571 | reverse complement strand
AGCGAGGTGTACGGGTCCTGGAACACCATCTGGATGTTGCGGCGCACGGCCTTGAGGGCCCTGCCGGACAGTCGCGTGATGTCCTCGCCCTTGTAGAAGACCTCGCCGGCGGTGGCCTTCTCCAGGTTCATCAGGAGCTTGGCGACGGTGGACTTGCCACAGCCGGACTCGCCGACGATGCCGAGGGTCTCGCCCTGGTAGAGGTCGAAGGAGACGCCGTCGACGGCCTTGACCGCGCCGACCTGCTTCTTGAACAGGATGCCCTGGGTGAGCGGGAAGTGCTTCACCAGGTTGCGGACCTGGAGGATCGGCTCGCGCTCGGGGGCGTTCTTGGTGAGCTCAGCCATGGAGCTGCTCCTTCCAGAAGTGGCACGCGCTGCCGCGACCGGGCAGCTCGGTGCCGTCCTGCTCGGTCACCGGGTGCAGGACCGGCACGTCGGTGCGGCAGATGTCCTGCGCCTTGGGGCAGCGCGGGTTGAAGGCGCAACCCGACGGGATGTTGAGCAGGTTGGGCGGCAGGCCCTTGATCGCGTAGAGCTCCTGGCCCTTCTGGTCCAGGCGCGGGATCGAGTCGAGCAGGCCGCGGGTGTACGGGTGCGCGGGGCGGCTGTAGATCTCGTGGACCGGGGCGGTCTCGACGATCCGGCCGCCGTACATGACAGCGATCTTGTCCGCGACGTCGGCGACGACGCCGAGGTCGTGGGTGATCAGGATCAAGCCCATGTTCATCTCGCGCTGGAGCTCCGCGAGCAGGTCCATGACCTGGGCCTGGACCGTCACGTCGAGGGCCGTGGTCGGCTCGTCGGCGATGATCAGGTCCGGCTCCAGGGCCATCGCCATGGCGATCATGATGCGCTGGCGCATACCGCCGGAGAACTGGTGCGGGTAGTCACCCACGCGCGCCTTGGCGGCGGGGATCTTCACCCGGTCCATGAGCTCGACGGCCTTGGCCGTGGCGTCCTTCTTGGACATCCCGCGGTGCACGCGGAACATCTCGCCGAGCTGGGCGCCGACGGTGTGCACCGGGTTCAGCGAGGACAGCGCGTCCTGGAAGATCATGGCGATCTTCGAACCGCGGACCTTGCGGTACTCCTCGGCCGGGAGCTTCAGCAGGTCGGTGCCCTGGAAGAGGATCTCGCCGGACGGGATCTTGCCGGGCGGCATGTCGAGGATGCCCATGATGGCCTGCGCCGTCACGGACTTGCCCGAGCCGGACTCGCCGAGGACGGCGAGGGTCTCGCCGGCGTTCACCGAGTACGAGACGCCGTTGACGGCCTTGGCGACACCGTCGCGGGTGTGGAACTCGACGTGCAGGTCGCGCACTTCGAGCAGCGGGGTCCCCTCCGGCGCCGAGCGCGGCGCGGGGACGTTCGAGGTCTTGTCGATGATGGTCAACGTACGCCCTTCCTCAGCGCAGCTTCGGGTCGAGGGCGTCGCGGACCGCGTCGCCGACCATGATGAACGCGAGCACCGTGACGCTCAGCGCGGCGGCCGGGAACAGCAGCATGTAGGGCGCCTGGAGGAAGCGCGCCTGGGCGTCGCTGACCATCAGGCCCCACGAGATCTCCGGCGCCTGGACGCCCACGCCGAGGTACGACAGGGCGGCCTCGGCGGAGATGTACACACCCAGGCTGATCGCGCCGACCACGATGACGGGGGCGATGGCGTTCGGGAGGATGTGGCGCAGCGTGATCCGCCAGGTGCCGGCGCCGAGGGCGCGGGCGGCCTGCACGTAGTCGTTGTGCTTGTTGGCCAGGACCGAGGAGCGCATGATGCGGAAGATCTGCGGCCAGCCCAGGGTGGCGAGCACCAGGGAGACGGTCCAGGCGTTGCCCTTGCCGAGGCCGGACATGATCAGCATGCCGCCGAGCATGAGCGGGATGGCGAAGAAGATCTCGGCGAACCGGGAGAGCAGGGTGTCGACGAAGCCGCCGAACCAGCCGGCGAGGAGGCCTGCGGTGACACCCACCACGACCACCATGGCGGTGGTGGCGATACCGACGATGATCGAGTTGCTCGCCGCGTACACGGTCTTGGCGTAGACGTCGCAGCCCTGGACGTCGGTGCCGAAGATGTGCTCGGAGCTCGGCTTGAGCATGGAGCTGTGCAGGTCGCACGGCGCGTAGGCGTCCACCGAGGTGAACAGGCCCGGCACCAGGGAGACCACGGCCATGAACAGCACCAGGGCGGCGCCGATCAGGAAGACGGGGTTGCGGCGCAGGTCGTAGAAGGCGTCGGACCAGAGGCTGGCCTCGCGTTCCTTCTTCTTCCGGCCGGCCTTGGCGGCGGTGTCGCCGGCGGAGGGGGTGCCGGCGATCTCGGTCTCGGTCAACTCGTCCCCCACCGTAGTTGTGTCACGCATAACGGATCCTCGGGTCGAGCACGGCGTACAGCAGGTCCACGATCAGGTTGGCGAGCATGTAGACGAGGACGAGGAGGGTCACGATGCCCACCACGACGACGCCCTGCTTCTGCCAGACGTACATCGCCAACGTGCCGCCGATGCCGTGGATGTTGAAGATCCGCTCGGTGATGACCGCGCCGCCCATGAGCGAGCCGAGGTCCGCGCCGAGGAAGGTGACGATCGGGATGAGCGCGTTGCGCAGTGCGTGGCGCACGACGACCCGGCGGCGGGGCAGGCCCTTCGCGGTCGCGGTGCGGACGTAGTCCGCGCGCATGGTCTCCATCAGGCTCGTACGGGTCAGTCGGGCCACGTACGCGAGCGAGGTGGTGGCGAGCACGAATCCCGGCAGGAGGTAACCGCGCAGACCGTCCGCCTCGTTGAAGGAGACCGGGAAGAAGTCGATGCCCCAGGCGTCCTTGAGTTCGACACCCAGGACGAGCTGGAGGACGAAGCCGAAGACGAAGACCGGGATGGAGATGACCAGCAGCGTGGTGATCAGCACCAGCTGGTCGATGAACTTGCCGCGGCGCAGCGCCGACATGACACCGGCGGCGATGCCGACGAGGGCCTCGATGGCGAACGCGACGAGGGCGAGGTTCACCGTGTAGGGGAAGGCCTCGCTGATCAGGTCGATGACCTGGCGGCCCTGGAGCGTCTCACCGAAGTTCCCCTGGAAGAGGTTGGTGATGTAGTGCCAGTACTGGAGCAGGAACGGGTCGTCCAGGTTGTACTTGGCCCGCAGCATGGCTGCGACGGTGGGGTCCGCCTTCTTGTCGCCCGCGAGCGCCGAAACGGGGTCGCCGGGCAGGCTGAAGGCGAGGTAGTAAATGAGGAACGTGGCACCGAGCAGTACAGGGATCGCCTGTATGAGTCGGCGGATGAGGTAGCGGCCCATCAGACCTCCAACAGAAGAGCAGGGGGAAGGGGCAGACAGACGGAAACCTGATTCCGCCTGCCCGCCCCCGGTGTCCCCTTGGTGTGAAGAGGGGTGTTAGTTGAGTTCGACGTTCGCCAGGTCCATGCGGCCCTGGGCGTCGACCTCGACGTTCTTCACGGACTTGGAGTAGGCCGAGGAAGACATGTAGGTGAAGACCGGGATGTACGGAAGGTCCTTGATGATGATGTCATCGGCCTTCTGGTACAGCTTCAGGCCCTCGGCGGGGTCGGTGGCCTTGTCGGCCGCCGCCATGGTCGCCTCGAACTCCTCGTTGACGTAGCCGCCGTAGTTGGAGCCGCTCTCGATCGCGATCTTCGAGAAGATCGGGCGCAGGTAGTTCTCCGCCGCCGGGTAGTCCATGGACCACGCCATGCGGAAGCCGCCCTTGTACTTCTGGGCACCCAGGTCGTCCAGCATGTCGCCGAACTTGGCGTACGGCTTGGCGGTGACCTCGACGCCGAGGTTCGCCTTCAGCTGGTTGGCGACGGCCTCGATCCACTCCTTGTGACCACCGTCGGCGTTGTAGCCGAGCTCGATCTTGTTGCCGGGAACACCGCCCGCCTGGGTCCAGAGTTCCTTGGCCTTGGCCGGGTTGTAGGTGCCGGCCTCGCCCAGGGCGCCCTTGCGGTAACCCGGGATGATGGGGCTGATGAAGTCGTCGGCCGGCTTGCGGGTGCCGTTGAAGATGGTCTTGCCGATGGCGTCCCGGTCGATGGCCATGGAGATGGCCTTGCGGATCTCGGGCTTGCCGAAGGCCTCCGGGTTGGTGGCGATCGGGAGACCGAGGTAGCCGACACCCGACTCGGGCTTGTAGATGTAGCGGTCGCCGAACTCCTGGGAGACGGTGGCCATCGCCGAGATCGGGAGCTTGTCGACGATCTGGATGTTGTCGGCGCGCAGGTCGTTGTACGCCGTGTCCAGGTTGTCGTAGATCTTGAAGGTGACGCCGTCGAGCTTGGCGCGACCCTCGGCCGGGTACTTGTCGTACTTCTTGATCTTGATCTGCTTGTTGTGGTCCCAGGCGCCGTCCATCTGGAACGGACCGTTACCGATCGGGGCCTCGCCGAACTTCTGCGGGTCGGCCTCGAACGCCTTCGGCAGCGGGTAGAAGGCGTTGTAGCCCAGCATGGTCTTGAACTGGGAGAACGGCTCCTTCAGCGTGACGGTGAAGGTCTTCTCGTCAACGACCTTGAGGCCCTTGAGCTCGGTGGCGGTGGGCTTCTTGTCCTTGCCCGGCGCCAGCTCCTCGGAGCCCTCGATCTTCGAGTAGAACGGCAGGCCCTCGGCGGCGTTGCTCTGGTTGGCGCCCCAGTTCCAGGCGCGGACGAACGACTGCGCGTCGACCTTCTCGCCGTTGTGGAAGGTGAAGCCGTCCTTGATCTTGATGGTCCAGGTCTTCGAGTCCGTGGTCTCGATCGACTCCGCGACCGCGAGCTTCGGCTCGTTGGTCTTGTTGTCGTAGTCCACCAGGCCCTTGAAGAGCGCGTTGAGAACCTCCGCGCCCTCGGACTCGGCGGTGTTCTGACCCACCAGGCCGTGCTGCGGCTCGCCGAGCACCACGGTGATGTTTCCGCCGGACTTGCCGGCGTTCGAGTCCTTGCTGGTGCTGCAAGCCGTGGCGGCCAGCGCCACGACGACGGCACCCGCGACCCACTTGGCGCTCGTTGCTCCGCGCATGGGTATTTGCCTCCTCAGGAGTCACTGTCGATACGTGAAAGGACCCGGTCTCCGCTGACACCCCTGACAGCGAGATCCGGTCCCATCGTGTGTGCTCGTGAGTCGACGCTCCCCACAGCGTGTGACCCATTGACCCGAGCTCAATGGAGCCATCCTCAGGGACGCCCAGACCGTAAACCACACTTAAGTGGTCTCGTTTTCACAACATCACCCCATGGCGAAAACCCGAAATCCGGACAAACGGATAGGAGACAGACACGTGCGAAACGGACGGTTAGCTCATCCTCCGGAGTGTCACGGTCGGTATCCGGACACCAGAACGCAACAATCCGCTTGACAAACGCGAACAGCCCCTCCCGCCACGGGATTCCGTGGGAGAGGGGCTGCTCGGTGAAGCGTGGGCCGGGGCCCGCAGGGCTACTTGGCGGCCTTGGCGCGCGAAGCGGTGCGCGAACGCTCCTTCTGGTCCAGGACGACCTTGCGGATGCGGACGGCCTCCGGGGTCACCTCGACGCACTCGTCGTCGCGGCAGAACTCCAGCGACTGCTCCAGCGACAGCTTGCGCGGGGGAACGATCGCCTCGAAGGAGTCGGCCGACGAGGACCGCATGTTGGTGAGCTTCTTCTCCTTGGTGATGTTCACGTCCATGTCGTCGGAGCGCGAGTTCTCGCCGACGATCATGCCCTCGTACACCTCGGTGCCGGGGTCGGTGAACAGCACGCCGCGCTCCTGCAGGTTGGTCATCGCGAACGCGGTGACCGCACCGGCGCGGTCGGCGACCAGCGAACCGTTGTTGCGGGTCTGCAGCGGGCCGAACCACGGCTCGTGGCCCTCGTGGATCGAGTGGGCGATACCGGTGCCGCGGGTCTGGGTCAGGAACTCCGTGCGGAAGCCGATCAGGCCGCGGGACGGGACGACGAACTCCATGCGCACCCAGCCGGAGCCGTGGTTGGACATGTTGTCCATGCGGCCCTTGCGGACACCCATGAGCTGGGTGACGGCGCCCATGTGCTCCTCGGGCACGTCGATCGTCATGCGCTCGACCGGCTCGTGGACCTTGCCGTCGACCTCCTTGGTGACGACCTGCGGCTTGCCGATCGTCAGCTCGAAGCCCTCACGGCGCATCTGCTCGACGAGGATCGCGAGCGCGAGCTCGCCGCGGCCCTGGACCTCCCAGGCGTCCGGACGCTCGGTGTCCAGGACGCGGAGCGAGACGTTGCCGATCAGCTCGCGGTCCAGACGGTCCTTGACCTGGCGGGCGGTGACCTTGCGGTCCTTGACCGCGGCCTTGGCGTCGGCGCCCTTGCCGGTGCCGCCGCGGCCGACCAGCGGGGAGGTGTTGGTGCCGATGACCATGGAGATGGCCGGCTCGTCCACCGTGATCAGCGGCAGGGCGATCGGGTTCTCCGGGTCGGCCAGGGTCTCGCCGATCATGATCTCGGGGATGCCTGCGACCGCGCAGATGTCACCCGGGCCCGCCACCTCGGCCGGCTTGCGGGTGAGCGCCTCGGTCATCATCAGCTCGGTGATGCGGACGTTGGAGATCGTGCCGTCGCGCTTGATCCACGCGACCGTCTGGCCCTTGCGCAGCTCGCCCTGCTCGACGCGGAGCAGCGCGATGCGGCCGAGGAAGTTGTCGGCGTCCAGGTTGGTGACGTGGGCCTGGAGCGGCGCGTCCTCGTCGTAGACCGGGGCCGGGACGTGCTCCAGGATGGTGGAGAAGAACGGCTCCAGGCTGTCGCTGTCCGCGGGGACGGTGCCGTCCTCCGGCTTGGTCAGCGAGGCGATGCCGTCGCGGCCGCAGGCGTAGACGATCGGGAACTCGATCTGGTCCTCGTCCGCGTCCAGGTCGAGGAAGAGGTCGTACGTCTCGTTGACGACCTCGTCGATCCGGGAGTCCGGACGGTCGGTCTTGTTGATGCAGAGGATGACCGGCATGCGCGCCTGGAGGGCCTTGCGCAGCACGAAGCGGGTCTGGGGCAGCGGACCCTCGGAGGCGTCCACCAGCAGGACGACGGCGTCGACCATCGACAGGCCGCGCTCGACCTCGCCACCGAAGTCGGCGTGGCCGGGGGTGTCGATGATGTTGATCGTGATCGGGGCCCCGCCGTCCTTGGGGTGGTACTTCACCGCCGTGTTCTTGGCGAGGATCGTGATGCCCTTCTCACGCTCCAGGTCGTTCGAGTCCATCATGCGGTCGTCGAGCTGCTGGTGGGCGGCGAAGGCACCGGCCTGCTTGAGCATGGCATCGACGATGGTCGTCTTGCCATGGTCGACGTGGGCGACGATGGCGACGTTACGGATGTCGTGGCGCGTGGGCACTTCGGCGCTTCTCCCGGGATCGTGGATGGCGTCGCGTACGGTCCGGCACGCGCGCCTCGACCGGGCGGAAAACCTGCCACGGCCTTACCCCATCGTACGTCGCGTGGCGGGAACCGGCTGCCGGGGGGTCTGTCAAGAGGCCGGAGGACTGAGAAAAGCCGGGTGTGGGGTGGGGGGCCCGGCCATCGGTGCTGTGGGATTCCTGCGGGTGTTCCTGCGGGTCAACGGGTATCCACGACCTTGCCCGCCGGGGTGGCCGGCGGGCAAGGGAATTGAGTCACATCTGAGCTTGCGACCCGAAGGTCAATCCGGCGGACACCGGTTTGTCACTCCTTCTTCCCCTTGTTCTTCGACGCGGTGGCCGGGGCCTTCTTCCAGCCGATGTCCTGGTAGCGGGGGGTACCGAGGCCGAAGGCGCCCGCGTTGGCCAGGGACGGCTTGACCGCCACCAGCTGGGGACGCTGGTAGAGCGGGATGGAGCCGGCGGCGGCCCAGATCCGGGCGTCGGCCTTGCGGATCAGCTCCCGCGAGGCCTCCTCGTCCAGTTCCCCGAGGGCCTGGTCGAAGAGCTGGTCGATGTGGTCGGTGCCGACCCGGGTGTAGTTCTGTTCGACGAGGAGCGAGCCGTCCGCGGCCGGCTCCGGCTTGGCGAAGATGGGGCGCGCGTCGGTGGCGGGGTAGGCGGTGGCCGGCCAGGAGTACAGCGCCAGGTCGTACTGGCCCGAGGCGATGTGGTCCTTGAAGAAGCTCTCGTCGGCCACCTTGGTCAGCTCGGTGCTCACGCCGATCTTCTGGAGCATCTGGGCGATCCGCTCGCCGACCGTGCGCAGGGCCTCGGAGCCCGGTCCGGCGGGCAGGACGAAGCGGAGGCTGAGGGCCTTGCCGTCCTTGGCGAGCACGGAGCCCGAGGTCCGGGGCTGCTTGGCCGGGGCGGGCGCCGGGGAGGGGGTGGCCTTGGCGGGATCGCCCGCCTCGCCCTCAGAGGGGACGCGCTCGGCCTCCTTGTCGTCCTCGGCGGGTGCGGCGGGCGCGGCCGAGCCGACGGCGGCGGCCTGGGCGAGCAGCCAGGCCTTCTGCTCCGCGGCGAGCGGGGGCTGGGCCAGCGGCTTGACCGCCCCCAGGGCTCCCTTCAGCCCCTCGCCGTTGCGTTCGTCGTCCTGGCCGACGATGTAGAGGCCGTCGTCGCCGGTGCCGGGCCCCGTCGGGGTCTTCTGGTCGTCGCGGCCCGCCTCCCCGTCGCTTTCCGGGCCCGCCTTGGCCCCCTCCGGTTCGGTGAGCTTGCCGTTGGGGCGCCAGCCGGCGTCCGCGAGCAGGGCCTGGGCCGCCTTGGTGTCCTGGCCGCCGAGGGCGTCGCTGTTGTCGGCGTACGCCCGCTGCCCGGCGAGCGCCACATGGCTGCCGACCGGCTTCGCGGGCAGGCCGAGGGGTTTGAGGACGAGCTCGGCGAGTTCCTTGCGGTTCAGCGCCCGGGCCACGGCCCGCCGGACCCGCTCGTCGGCCAGCGGGCCGGAGGCCCCGTTCAGGGCGAGCTGGGTGTAGGACGGCTCCAGGGACTTGCGGATCGTGAAGCCGCGCAGGGCCTCCTGCTCGTCGTCGTACTTCCTGGCCGCCTCCGCGTTCCGCACCCGGGCGTCCAGCTCCTCCCGGGCCTTGCCCTCGTCCGCGCCGTACGCCACCGCCCAGGACAGGGTGGCCTCGGCCGGGGTGGTCAGGGCGCCCGGTCCGTGGGCGGGGGCCCCGCCCGGGCCCGAGGTGTTCGAGCGCTCCCGGTGCGCCAGGGCGATCCGGTCGGCGCCACTGCGGTCGATCTCCGCGATGTCCACCTTGCCCGCGGCCAGCGCGGCCGGGCGCTCGGCCCGGGACACGGCCGTCAGGACCAGCGAGTCCAGCTTGGCGGGGCGTCCCCACCACCGGGGGTTGCGGGTCAGGGCGGCGGTTGCGGTCTTCTTGTCGATCGCACCGAGGTTGAACGGCCCGGCGGTGACCTTGAGGGTGCCGCGCGCTCCCTCGTTGAAGGCGTCCGGGGTGCCGGTGACCTGCTTGGGGTAGAGCGGTGAGAACAGGGACCGCCAGTCCGTGTACGGCTTGGCGAAGGTGACCTTGACCTCCAGGTCCGTCTTGCCCCGCTCGATCTTCTCGATCCGCTCGTACCCGGCGTTGCGGGCCGTCCAGTACGCCGAGTCCTTGCCGTTCAGGGCGCGCCACTGGGCCACGAAGTCGGCGGCGCCGATCTCGCGGCCGTCGCTCCACACCGCCTGCTGGTTCAGCTTGTACAGGACCACCTGCTTGGGTTCGCGCGCGACGACCTCCGCCTTCTCCAGGTAGTCCGGGTTGGCGACGGGGCGCCCCTTGTCGTCCAGGGTGAACAGCTGGGGCAGCACCGCCCCGGCGATCCGGGTGGTCGTGGCGTCGGCGTCGGCCTGGAAGGTGTTGAGGGTGTCGGGAAGGCTGTCCACGGCCCAGCGCAGCACGCCGCCGTCGGCGACCTTGTTCCGGGGCGTCGCCGCGATGTCCTGGCCGGCGGCCACCGGGCCGCCCTCGTCGCCGGCGCCGCACCCCGCGAGCAGCGGCAGTGCGAGGACTCCCGAGGTCAGCAGCGCCAAGGACCTGCGCCTTCTCTGGGACATGGGTGGTACCTCCGGGACGGGGCGCGAAAGGGACAGCTTGATCACGTTTGGCGGTATATGGAGCTGATCACACTGGGTGCCGGAACCACTGAAATCGACGGCTCCCCGCGCCCCCCGCAGCGGGCCCTCGCCACGCCGCGAAGCCCACCCGTGCGGACCAATCCCGCTTGCGTTGCGGACGAGCGTTCCCTCGGGCGGGGGATGAGAATGGGGGGCAGGGAGGGGCGCACAGATCGCGCCTGCGCGCCCGCAATCGCTGCATGTCCCTTCACAAGCGGGGACATGAGGCGCGACACTCGCAGGCGCACATGAGCGTTGCCACCGCACCCTGCGGAAGTGAGGGCAAGTCATGTCCCTGCAAGACGATTTGACCGCCGTACGGCGCAGCCTGGACGAGCTCACCCGCAAGGTCGAGCAGCTGGAGCGCAAAGCCGGGCGGCAGCAGGCGGAGGGCGGCCGGTCCGCGCCCGCCGACCGGCCGGGGCCGGGCATGGTGACCGTCCCGGACACCCCGTACGACAGCACGCTGTGGACGGACACCGACGACGAGGGCCTCGGCGCCCGCGACCGCCGCGCGCCCTAGACCCCGCAGCCGTTCCCTGCCACTCCCCCGGACACCGGCCCCGCGCTCAGCGGCGGCCGGTGTCCGGCGGGCCACCCTGACCACTCCTCCCGGAGCCACCCTTGGCCACAGGTACCGAACCACCCCGGCAGCTGACCGGCGTCCGCGACGCCTCCCGGGCCTCGATCGCCGCCCGGCACCTGCGCACCGACCGGTGGTGGCTGGCCCCCGCCGGCACCGCGGCCGGGCTGCTCGCCTTCGTCGTCTACTCGACCTGGCGGGCCTTCGCGAACGCCGACTACTACGCCGCCCCGTACGTCTCCCCGTTCTACTCCCCGTGCCTGGCGGAGAACTGCCAGCAGATGCGCGGCGGACCGAACCTGGACCTCTTCGGCAGCTGGTGGGGCCTGTCCCCCGCCCTGCTGATCCTGGTCTTCCCGCTCGGCTTCCGGCTGACCTGCTACTACTACCGCAAGGCGTACTACCGGGGCTTCTGGGCCTCGCCGCCCGCCTGCGCCGTCGCCGAGCCGCACGCCAAGTACACCGGTGAGACCCGCTTCCCGCTGGTCTTCCAGAACATGCACCGGTACTTCTTCTACGCGGCGCTGCCGGTCGCGGGCATCCTCACGTACGACACGGTGCTCACCTTCCGCAACGACCGCTACGAGTGGGGCCACATGGGCCTGGGGACGCTGCTGTTCGTCCTCAACATCGTGCTGATCTGGGCCTACACCCTCTCGTGCCACTCCTGTCGGCACATCATGGGCGGCCGCCTGAAGCACTTCTCCAAGCATCCGGTGCGCTACCGGATGTGGGGCTGGGTGAGCCGGCTCAACTCCCGGCACATGCAGCTGGCGTGGGCGTCCCTGGTCAGCGTGGCCCTGTGCGACTTCTACGTGTACCTGCTGGCCAGCGGCACCGTCACCGACCCGAGGATCTTCTGACATGGCTCAAGTCGACCGGCAGCAGTGGGACGTGGTCGTGGTCGGCGCCGGCGGCGCCGGGCTGCGGGCCGCCATCGAGGCCCGCGAGCGGGGCGCCCGTACGGCCGTGATCTGCAAGTCGCTGTTCGGCAAGGCCCACACGGTGATGGCGGAGGGCGGGATCGCCGCCTCCATGGGCAACGTCAACGAGGGCGACAACTGGCAGGTCCACTTCCGCGACACCATGCGGGGCGGCAAGTTCCTGAACCAGTGGCGGATGGCCGAGCTGCACGCCAAGGAGGCGCCGGACCGGGTCTGGGAGCTGGAGACCTGGGGGGCCCTCTTCGACCGCACCCCCGACGGGAGGATCTCCCAGCGCAACTTCGGCGGTCACGAGTACCCGCGCCTCGCGCACGTGGGCGACCGGACCGGCCTGGAGCTGATCCGCACCCTCCAGCAGAAGATCGTCGCGCTCCAGCAGGAGGACTTCAGGGAGTACGGCGACTACGAGGCCCGGCTCAAGGTCTTCCAGGAGTGCACGGTCACGCGCGTGCTCAAAGAAGGGCAGCGGGTCTCGGGGACCTTCTGCTACGAGCGCGAGTCCGGCCGCTTCTTCGTCCTGGAGGCGCCGGCGGTCGTCCTCGCCACGGGCGGCATCGGCAAGTCCTTCAAGACCACCTCGAACTCCTGGGAGTACACCGGCGACGGCCACGCGCTGGCGCTGCTCGCCGGGGCCCCGCTGCTGAACATGGAGTTCGTGCAGTTCCACCCCACGGGCATGGTCTGGCCGCCCTCGGTCAAGGGCATCCTCGTCACCGAGTCGGTGCGCGGCGACGGCGGGGTGCTGCGCAACAGCGAGGGCAAGCGGTTCATGTTCGACTACATCCCGGACGTCTTCAAGGACAAGTACGCGGAGTCCGAGGAGGAGGGCGACCGCTGGTACGAAGACCCCGACCACAACCGGCGGCCCCCCGAGCTGCTGCCCCGCGACGAGGTGGCCCGCGCCATCAACTCGGAGGTCAAGGCCGGTCGCGGCTCCCCGCACGGCGGGGTCTTCCTCGACGTGTCCACGCGCATGCCGGCCGAGAAGATCAAGCGGCGGCTGCCCTCCATGTACCACCAGTTCAAGGAGCTGGCGGACGTGGACATCACCGCGGAGCCGATGGAGGTCGGGCCGACCTGCCACTACGTGATGGGCGGCATCGCGGTGGACTCGGACACCGCGGCCACCGTCGGGGTCCCGGGTCTGTTCGCGGCGGGCGAGGTCGCGGGCGGGATGCACGGCTCGAACCGGCTCGGCGGCAACTCGCTGTCCGACCTGCTCGTCTTCGGGCGGCGGGCCGGTCTGCACGCGGCGGAGTACGCCTCCTCCGCGTCCGGCGGGCGCCCGGCCGTCTCGCAGGAGGAGGTCGACGCGGCCGCCGCGGAGGCGCTGGCCCCCTTCCACGCCGCCGACGGCGCGGAGAACCCGTACACCCTGCACCAGGAACTCCAGACGGCCATGAACGACCTGGTCGGCATCATCCGCCGCGAGGGCGAGATGGCCGAGGCCCTGGAGAGGCTGGCGGCCCTGCGCGTCCGGGCCTCCCGGGCGGGGGTCGAGGGGCACCGGCAGTTCAACCCTGGCTGGCACCTCGCCCTGGACCTGCGCAACATGCTGCTGGTCAGCGAGTGCGTGGCCCGCGCGGCCCTGGAGCGCACCGAGAGCCGGGGCGGGCACACCCGGGAGGACTGCCCGTCCATGGAGCGCAGCTGGCGTCCGGTGAACCTGCTGTGCCGCCCGGTGGACCCCGCGCCCGCCGACCCGGCCGCCGACCGGATCACCCTGGTGCGGACCCGCACCGAACCCATCCGCCCCGACCTGCTCGCGCTCTTCGAGAAGGAAGAGCTGGTCAAGTACCTCGCCGAAGAGGAGCTCTACGAGTGACTACCTACGACGCACGCTTCCGGATCTGGCGGGGCGACGCGGAGGGCGGGGAGCTGCGGGACTTCACCGTCGAGGTGCACGACGGGGAGGTCGTCCTCGACATCGTCCACCGGCTCCAGGCCACCCAGGCCTCGGACCTGGCGGTGCGCTGGAACTGCAAGGCCGGCAAATGCGGTTCGTGCAGCGCGGAGATCAACGGCCGGCCGCGGCTGATGTGCATGACGCGCATGTCCACCTTCGAGCGGACGGAGACCGTCACCATCACTCCGCTGCGGGCCTTTCCGGTCATCCGCGACCTGGTCACGGACGTGTCCTTCAACTACGAGAAGGCGCGGGAGGTCCCGGCCTTCGTACCGCCGCAGGGCGTGGCGGCGGGCGCGTACCGGATGCAGCAGGTGGACGTGGACCGCTCGCAGGAGTTCCGCAAGTGCATCGAGTGCTTCCTGTGCCAGGACACCTGCCATGTGGTGCGTGACCACGAGGAGAACAAGACGTCCTTCGCCGGTCCGCGCTTCCTGATGCGGGTGGCCGAGCTGGACATGCACCCCCTGGACGCGGCGGCGGAGGCGGGCCTGGACCGCAAGCGCACGGCGCAGGAGGAGCACGGGCTCGGCTTCTGCAACATCACCAAGTGCTGTACGGAGGTCTGCCCCGAGGACATCAAGATCACCGACAACGCACTGATCCCGCTGAAGGAGCGGGCGGTGGACCGCAAGTACGACCCGCTGGTGTGGCTCGGCAGCAAGATCCGCAGGCGCTCGGAGCCGTAGCGGCTCCCGGCCGCTTCCTCCGCAGGTCACAATGCCCCCTGGCGAACGTCGGATGACGTGTTGTCAGGGGGCTTCGCGGTGCGCGTGGGGGATCGACTGGCGGACCGGTACCGGCTGGACCGGCGACTCGGCCAGGGCGGGATGGGCGAGGTCTGGCGCGGGCACGACCTGGCGCTGGGCCGGGCCGTGGCGGTCAAGGTGCTGCTGGACACGGCCACGGACGAGGAGCTGGTCGCCCGCTTCCGGCGCGAGGCGACGATCGGGGCGCGGCTCCAGCACCCGGGCACCACGGTGGTGCACGACGTCGGGCAGCAGGACGGCCGGCCGCCCCGCGGGCCGGCCCGAGTCGGCGCAGGCGGTGGCGGAGGCGCTGCGCGGGCGCCTCGGGGAACCGGTGCGGGGCCGCGCCCGAGCGCGCGCCAGCCGCCGGTCTGCTCCGCGGCCGGCTGGAGGCGACCGGGGACGAGAAGGCGGACCACGCCCTGAGCACACCGGAGGCCACCCGGAACCTCATCAGCCGGGGCGCCACCCCGCCGCTGGACCCGGCCGCTGCGCGGAAGCGCGCGGAGCAGGCCCGCAGCCTGCCCGCGGCGGCCAGGCCCACAGTGCACGGGCAGCGTTGGGTGACCCGGCGCGACGGCGAGGCCTGCGGCCTCGAACTGCTCGGTACCGGGCCGGGTGGGCTGTACGTGAGGGCCGCGGGCGGCAACCGGCGCGCCCTGCTGGGCAGCGGCCGGGCGGTACGGCCCTTCGTCGCCGCGGACCCGACGACGGGCCGGCCGCGCCGGCGCCGGGAGGACCGGACGCGGCTCGACGGCGAGGTGGTGCTGGTCGGCGAGCACCTCGTGCTCGCGCTTCCGGAGCCGGCGGCGGTCGCGCTGCCCCGAGCCTGAGGCGAACTCCCGGGCAGCGAGCCGGCCGGGCAGGGCCGACCGGCTGCGGGCCGCCCTCCCGGGGCGGCCGGGCTCAGCCGTACATGCCCAGCAGCTGCTCCGCGGACAGCTCCGATGCCGGTTCGGCCGCAGCCCCCGGGAGCGGGAGCTCGAACCAGACGGTCTTGCCCCGGTGGGTGCGGCGGGTGCCCCAGCCCGCGGAGAGCAGGCCCACCAGCTGGAGGCCCCGCCCGCCCTCGTCCGTGTCCCGGGCGCGGCGGCGCCGCGGCTGGACCAGGTTCCCGTCCCACACCTCGCACACGAGGGTGCGGTCGAGCAGGAGGCGCAGGCGGATCTCCCCCTCCCCGTACCGCAGGGCATTGGTCACGAGCTCGCTGACCAGCAGCTCCGTGGTGTCGAGCAGCCCCTCCAGCCCCCAGGCGGGGAGCTTCGCGCGGGCCAGCTCGCGTGCCCGGCCCACCGAGCGCGCCTCGCGGGGCAGCTGCCAGTCCCCCACGGCATCCACGGGAAGCCCCTGTACGCGTGCCATCAGCAGGGCGATGTCGTCCTCACCGTGCCGGGTGTCGAGCGTGTTGAGCACGTGGTCGCACACGTCCTCCAGCGGGCGCACCGGGTCGGCCAGCGCTTCCCGCAGCCCGCGCAGCCCCTCCTCCAGGGGGTGCTCCCGCGACTCCACCAGCCCGTCCGTGTACAGCGCCAGCAGGGCACCCTCGGGGAGTTCCACGTCCACCTCCTCGAACGGCTCGCCGCCCACGCCGAGCGGCATCCCGGGCGGTACCTCCAGCAGCAGCGCCGGCCGGGGCGGGGCGCCCGGTTCCGCCGGTTCCACCAGTACGGGCGGCATGTGGCCCGCGTTGGCGATCGTGCAGCGCCGGGTCACCGGGTCGTAGACGGCGTACACGCAGGTGGCGAGGTACACCTCGGAGCGGTCGGCGTCCCGCGAGTGCAGGGCCGCCCGGGAGGCCTGCTGGGATCCGCCGGGCGCGCCGAGGCCGCGCGCGATCTCGTCCAGCGCCGACAGCACCTCCGCCGGTTCCAGGTCCAGCAGAGCCAGGGTCCGTACGGCGGTCCGCAGTTCGCCCATGGCGACGGCGGCCCGCAGCCCCCGGCCCATGACGTCGCCGACGACCAGGGCCGTGCGGTGTCCGGGCAGTTCGATGACGTCGAACCAGTCCCCGCCGACCTCGGTCGCCGCGTTCCCCGGCAGGTACCGGCAGGCGATGTCCAGGCCTGCCGCCTCCGGGTCCCCGGGCGGGAGCAGGCTGCGCTGGAGGATCAGCGCCCGCTCGTGTTCGCGCCGGTAGAGGCGGGCGTTGTCGATGCAGACGGCGGCGCGGGCGGCGAGTTCCACCGCGACCGCCCGGTCCCGTTCCCCGAAGGGTTCGCTGCCCTTCGTACGGGAGAACTGGGCGAGCCCGACGACGGTGTCGTGGGCGACCATCGGCACGACCAGCGTCGACTGCACGAGGTCGTCCGCCCCACCGCCCTCGATCAGCCGCGGGCGTGCCGTGCGCAGGGCCATCGCGCCCGGCGAGGCGGCCGGGTAGCGGTGGATCTCCCCCACGGTGACCGGCGCGACGGGGCCCGAGAGCGGGGCGTCCGAGACCGCGGAGGCGAAGGCGACCCGGCGCAGCGGGGCGGAGGGCGCCCGGCCGGGGCCGAGCCCCGCGGGCATGGACGGCACTCCGGGGCCCTGGGGCCGGGCGGGCCGGTCGTCGTCGCCGAGCAGCAGCCCCTGGTAGAGGTCGACGGCGGCGAGGTCGCAGAAGCCGGGCACCGTCACGTCCAGGAGCTCCCGGGCGGTGGTCTCCAGGTCGAGGGAGTTGCCGATGCGGTGCCCGGCCTCGTTGAGCAGGGCCAGGTTGCGCCGGACCCCGGCGGCCTCGCGGGCGGCGAGGTGGCGGCGGGTGACGTCGGTGCCGAGGCCGGCGACACCGACGGGGCGGCCGGTGCCGCCGTGCACGCGGTAGAGGTTGATGGACCAGTGGCGGTGCTCGCGGCTGCCGGGCGCGGAGCCGCTGATCTGGAGGTCGGTGACCGATTCGCCGGTTTCCAGGACCCGCCGCAGGGCGTCGGCCATCCGGTCGGCCTCCTGCGGCGGGAGGTAGTCGTGGACGGTGCGGCCGCGGTGCTCCTCCACGGCGCCGCCGAAGACGGTCGCGAAGCGGCGGTTGGCCCGCTGCACGGTGAGGTCCGTACCGAAGAGCAGGAAGCCGAAAGGGGATTGGCCGAAAATGGCCTGCGAGGCCGCGAGATCGGATTCGATCCGCCGCAGCGCGCGTACGTCCACCACGACACAGAGCGCGGCCCGCCGGCCGGTCTCGGTCTGGGTGGGCATCACGTAGATCTCGGCCACACCGTGTGCGCCGCTCCCGCCGGGGACGCGGAAGGGGACGAGGCCGGTCCACTCCTTGCCGTCGAGAATCTCCGCAACCCTGCGGCGCCCGTCGGGGCGCAGCTCCGGCGGCATGAACGCGTCGACCGGATCGCGCCCCACGGCCTGGGCGGCGGTCAGCCCGAACAGGTCCTCGGCGCGCAGACTCCACTGGTCGATGAGCCCGTCGGGCCCGATCGAGAACGACGCGACCTTTATGTAGTCATATATCGAGCCCGGCGGACTGCTGTGCCACAGGGAGTCGTGCCACGTCTCCCCGGACACACGGGTCTGATGTGCCTGCGCAGGTATCTCGCTCACGCGACCGTCCCCTCCAGCTCACCGCAACCGGACCGGCCATGACCGAAGTATTCAGCACCACGGCCCCGGACGGCACGGCGTTCACGATCACAAAAAGGTCCCGACTGTTTCGAGCCACATCCCGTGATCGTCGGCCACCCTTCACCTTGTTACTCACCAGGAAGAGCCAACTCGAACCACACGGTCTTGCCTGATTTCCCGTGCCGCGTCCCCCAGCTCTGCGCCGAGACGGCCACGAGGTGCAGCCCCCTGCCCCCCTCCTCGTCGGGTGCGGCAAGCCGTTTGCGGGGCGGATCCGGAAGCGGATCGGAAACTTCCACGAGCAGCGCAGGACCCTCCGAGCCGCCGTCGACGGCTGATTCACGCCGCTCCAGACGCACGCCGATGGGCCCGGAGGCGTACCGCAGGGAATTGGTGACCAGCTCGCTGACCAGCAGGACGGTGACATCGCCGACGGCTTCGAGGCCCCAGGAGCGGAGCTGGCCGCGCACGGCATGGCGGGCGGCGCGGACGGCACCGGGTTCGGCGGGGAAGGCCCACTCGGCGCATTCACCGTCTGTGTCGATCACGCCGATCACTTCCCGGGCCGGCAAGGGCCCCCGTCCGATTCCGCAGGGACAGAGCCACGAGAGGCTTGTGCACATTAGGGACTAATAGCGACATACCCGATATTCGAGGCGTCGTACCACTCGATCCCCCGTGCACCGGCGCACTGTGGCGCAGACGGCCTAGAGCGGAGGTGTCACGCGCCCCCGTGCGACCCTCTGTGCAGTCGGCTGCGCCGCTCGCCACCCGCCCCGCCGTACCGGCCGTCGCGCAGCCGGCGGCCCACCTCGGCCACCCCCGGCCGGTCCTGGTCGAGCCAGTCCACCCCGTCCAGCTCGTCCGGGCCGAGCCAGCGCAGCTCGTCGTGGTCCTCCAGCGGGGCCGGCTCGCCGGAGAGCAGTGCGGCGGTCCACACGTGCAGCACGAGCCCAGGCCGCAGGGGCCATTCCCCCGGGATCCGTTCCAGCGGCTCGGCCTCCACGCCGAGCTCCTCGCGCAGTTCGCGGACCAGCGCCTCGGGCACGGACTCGCCGGGCTCGGCCTTGCCGCCCGGCAGTTCCCAGCGGCCGGCCAGCTCGGGGGGCGCACTGCGACGGGCCGCCAACAGGCGGCCCTCATGACAAAGGGCTCCACCCACGACCACGCGTACCGTCATGGGCGGAGCCTAAGGCAGGGCCGCGGCTGCCGGTGCCGCGGCCCTGCGACGCTCAGTTCGTCGTGGCGGTCTGACCGATCCGCTCGACCCAGTAGAGCTGCTTGTGTCCTCGGTCGTCGAGGCTGTCGACGACCTTCTGGGCCTCGGCCCGGGTGGCGTACCGGCCCACCCGGTAGCGGTTGCCGTTGTCGTCCTGACGTATGACCAGCCACGGGAGCAGGGCACCGCTGTCGTTCATCGCGTTTCACCCTCCGCCGATGTACCTGCCCGGGAAACCGCATTGCGCATATGCCCGAGCTTACGCCCGACCTTTACACAGCGGATACGGTTTTTCACGAAGAGGTACCTCACAGGCGTACGCATCCGGCCATGCGTACAAGTGGGCCGCGTACGCCGGTTCAGAACCGGCGCACCCTCGGCATCGGCAGCACCCCCGCGCCCCCCTTCCGGCGCGGTGCGGCCGGCGTTCGCGCAGGTCGCGCCCAGGGGGCGGCGCGCGCAGCAGATCGGCCCGTTTCCGACGGCCGTCGGGGGCGGGCGGTCGTGGCCCCGGGAGCGATGCATGACGTGTCGTCACCCCGCAACGCAACACCGGCGTTGCGCCCCGCCCCCCCCTCCCGCGGTCAGCGCACGGGCAGGTGGTACGAGAGGCGGTAGCGGTCCGCCGGGACCACCACGTCGGCAGTCTCCACGGCCAGTCCGGAGGCGTAGTACGTCCGCCCGACCACCAGCACCACATGGCCCGGGACCCCTCCGAGCAGCATGAGCTCCTCGGCGAGACCCGGCCGGGCCCCGACCTCCTCCACCACGTTGTCGACGACCACGTCGATCGCGGCCATCCGCTCGACCACGCCCGAGCCTCCGAGCGGACCCTCCTCGGGCAGCATCACCGGGGTCCTGCCGGTCACGGCGAGCGGCTCCCAGGAGGTCGACAGCATCATCGCCTCCCCCGCGTCGCGGAAGACGTACCGCGTCCGCATCACCCGCTCGCCCGGCGCGATCCCGAGCCGCTCGGCGATGTCCGCCGGGGCGGCCGTCTGTTCGCTGTTCGAGTCCCACGTGCCGCGCGTGCCGGCCTCCGCCTGCTCCTGGCGGAACGGGGTCGACGCCCCGCCCGTGCGGTACCCGGAGCGCACGACCCGTCTCGGAACCGGCTGCTCCCGAACGTACGTGCCCGATCCGGACCGCCCCTCGACCAGGCCCTCCGCCATGAGGACCTTGCGCGCCTCCAGCGCCACGGTGTCGGAGACCCCGTACTCCTCGCGGATGCGGGCCTGGGAGGGGAGCCTGGCGTGCGGGGGCAGGGACCCATCGACGATCTTCCGTCGCAGATCCCCGGCGACGCGCAGATAGGCCGGCTGCTCACCGAAAGTCACTGGCCACTCCCATCAGGTTGACAGACAGCCACACCCTGGCAACCGACGGTTGTACGCCGCAAGCGAGGGCCAGAGTTTCACCCGAAGTGATGAAGCCTGGTCACTCAAACCCGTTACCGTGCGTTACGTTCGAGGGCCTCAAGCGGCTTCGGGCCCCGAGCCGTCCCGCGGCTGGTCCGCGAGCCACTCCGGGACCTCCGTCGACAGCCCGAACGCCCCGCGCAGGGCCTTCTCCACACCCACCGACAAGGCCCCCGACGCCGTGTCCCAGGCATCCTGGAAATCCGCCGGCCGCGTCGCCCGGGAAGCCCGCTGCCACTGCCCGCGCGCCGCCGCGACCTCCCTCAGCCGGGCCTCCGCCGCCGCGGCGGCCTCGGGCCGGGCCTTCGCCTCCTCCAGCATCCGGGCCTCCGCGCCCAGCGCCCCGTCCACCTCGCGCGCCCACTCCCGGTAGGAGGGCAGCGCCTCGTCGATCTCCTCGTCCGGCGCGCCCCCCAGCACCAGATCGGCCTCGTTCATCGCCCGCAGGAAGGCCACCTGCTCCGGCTGCAGCATCCCGGCGTCCTTGCGCAGGCTCCCCCGGTGGTCGTGCCCCGCCGTGCCGATCACGCACAGCAGCCGCCGGTCGCCGTCGTTCCACGCCTCGCGGGAGGGCGAGAAGTAGTACATCTGCGCGTACGAGGGCAGCGCCCAGGTGTCCATGGCGTACGCGTCCTGGGCCTTCCAGCACGCGTCCGCCGCCCACTTCTCCACCTGCTGCGTGCCGGGGAAGACCTTGTCCTCGAACCGGGTCGAGGAGGTGACCTCCGCGTGGTGCACCTGCGTGCAGGCGACCCGGTGGATCAGCGGGTCCTCGTCGAGGAGGTCCCCGCCGGGGACGTTGAAGCAGTCACCGGCCCGCAGTTCGTCCATGTCGGCCAACTCGCCCTCGACGCCCTCGTACTGCGGCAGCGCCTCCAGCCGGTCCAGGAGCACCGGCCCGTACCGGCCCGCGACCGCCACGGCGGACAGCGTCAGCACGACCGACACCGCCAGGCCCACGACCGCGAGCGACCGGCCCCGCTCCCCCTTCCGGGCGATCTGCACCAGGGCCGCGATCCCGAAGACGATGCCGAGCGGCGGCAGGCACAACAGCCCGACCAGCAGGGACGCCAGGGCGAAACCGTTGAGCGCGGGCTCCCGGGACGGCTGCTGCGGGGACGGAGCGGGCCAGTGGGGGGAGGGCGGGGTGCTCACGGGGTGAGGGACTCCATCACAAAGATCGCGAACGAATGCGCGAAATAGTACGCAGCGGGGGCGACCGGCAACCGGTCGCCCCCGCCGTCACGCGGCCCGCAGGGTCAGAACTGCAGCGCCCACGAGTCGATCTTGCCGGTGTCGAGGTTCGCGTTGTCGTTCACGCGGAGCTTCCACACCCCGTTGGCCACCTCCGAAGAGGCGTTCACCGTGTAGGTCTTGACGAGGTTGTCGGCACTGCCGCCGCTGCGGTTGTGCAGGTTGTAGAGGGTGCCGTCGGGGGCGACCAGGTCGACCTTCAGGTCGCCGATGTACGTGTGCTTGATGTCGACCGCGACGCTCAGCGCCGCCGGGGCGTTGCCCGGGACCCCGCTGACGGTGAGCGGGGACTCGACGGTCGCGTTGTCGTTGACCGCGTAGTCCGCCGTGTTCTCGAAGCGCGGGCCGGTGGGCGGGGTGGTGTCGCCGCCGACGTGGAGCAGGCGGTTCGGGGAGCCGGAGCCCGGGCCCGTCACCACATTCGGGGTGGCGGCGGCGACCAGCGCCGAGGCGACCTGGGCCGGCGTGCTCGACGGGTTCTGCGAGAGGTACAGGGCGGCGGCGCCGACCACGTGCGGGGTCGCCATCGAGGTGCCCGAGATGGTGTTGGTCGCCGTGTCGCCGGTGCCCCAGGAGGAGGTGATGGAGGAGCCGGGGGCGAAGATGTCCAGGATCGAGCCGTAGTTGGAGTAGCTCGCCTTGGCATCGGCGCTGGTGGTGGCGCCCACCGTGATGGCCTCGGCGACGCGCGCCGGGGACTTGGTGCTCGCGTCCGTGGACTCGTTGCCCGCGGCGACGCCGTAGGTGATGCCGGAGGCGATGGAGTTGCGCACGGCGGTGTCGAGCGCGGAGTCGGCGCCGCCGCCGAGGGACATGTTCGCCACGGCGGGCTTCACCGCGTTCCGGGTCACCCAGTCGATGCCCGCGACGACCTGGGCCGTCGTACCGGAACCGTTGTTGTCGAGGACGCGGACGCCGACGATCTTGGCCTTCTTGGCCACGCCGTAGGTGGTGCCCGCGACCGTGCCGGCGACGTGCGTGCCGTGGCCGTGGCCGTCCTGGGCGGTGTTGTCGTTGTCGACGGCGTCGTAGCCGTAGGACGCACGGCCGCCGAGGTCTTGGTGCGTGATGCGGACGCCGGTGTCGATGATGTAGGCGGTGACGCCCTCGCCGGCCTTGTCCGGGTACGTGTAGCTGCTGTCCAGCGGCAGCGCGCGCTGGTCGATGCGGTCCAGGCCCCACGACGGCGGGCCGGGCTGGGTGCCCCGGGCGTCGTCGACCGTGAAGACGCGGTTCTGGACGACGGACGCGACCGCGGGGTCGGCCGCGAGCTTCCTGGCCTGCGCCTCGGAGACCGCGACGGAGTAGCCGTTGAGGGCGGCGCTGTAGGTCCGGTCGATCTTCGCGCCGTAGCGCCGGGCGACCGCCTTGCCGCTGTCGGCGGTGGAGCGGGCGGCGGAGTCCTTCAGGGTCACGATGTAGCTGCCGGGGACGGAGCCGGGCGCTCCGGCGTTCTCGATGACGCCCTGCGGGCCGCCCTCGGCCGCGGAAGCAGGTAAGGCGGCTGCCGCGCCGAGCGCGAGGGCTGCGACGGCGGTCGCGCCGAGGCCCGCGATCTTGCGGCGGGTGTGGCGTATCACGGACATGTGGGGGGTCCTCCTCGTGGACGACACGGGGCGGCCGACAGGCATGACCATGACAATTCAGGGGTGCCAGGCCGCCGCTTCCGAAAGGTTGACCCACCCTTTCGCCATCCCACAAGAGGACTGCGAACGCGTAACATCCGTGCCATACGACCGCCATGAAAGAGCAAAGGCGCTCCGCACATGACGCACGCACTCCCCGGCTACGTCTGCCCCGAGGACGAGACGCGCGCGGACGCCCGGACGGCGCCGTGGTGCTGCCCGGTCTGCGGCGGCCCGTGGGACCTCGACTTCACGCCGGATCCGGCCGGCCCGCTTACCCCGGACGGTGGACCGCCCTCGCTGTGGCGGTACGGCGGCGCACTGCCGCTGCCGGGGGCCTTCTCCGTGACGATGTCGGAGGGCAGGACTCCCCTGGTCCCGCTCGGAGAGCGGATTCACGCCAAACTCGACTTCCTGATGCCGACCCTGTCCTTCAAGGACCGGGGTGCGGTGATGCTCGCCGAGCTGGCCCGGCGCCTGGGCCCGGAGCGGGTCGTGGCGGACAGCAGCGGCAACGCGGGAACGGCGGTCGCGGCGTACTGCGCCCGCGCCGGGCTCACTTGTGAAGTTTTCGTGCCCGAGGGCACCTCCACGAAGAAGACCGACCAGATGCGCGCGCACGGCGCCTCGGTCCGCGTGGTCCCCGGCGGCCGGGAGGCCGCGGCGCTGGCGGCGCGCGCCGAGGCGGACCTCCCCGGCGTCTTCTACGCCAGCCACGTCTTCAACCCGTACTTCCTGCACGGGACGAAGACGTACGTGTACGAGGTGTGGGAGGAACTCGGCGGCCGGCTCCCCGACACCCTGGTCCTGCCGGTGGGCAACGGCACCCTCCTGCTCGGGGCGGCGCTGGCGGTGCGGGAGCTCGCCGCCCGGGGCGTGCGGCCGCCGCAGCTGATCGCCGTGCAGGCGGAGGCCGTGGCCCCGCTGGCGTCCGCCTTCTGCGCGGGCGCCGAGGACGCGACGCCCGTGCCCGAGCTGCCCACGCTGGCGGAGGGCATCGCGATCCCGGCCCCGCCGCGGGCCCGGCAGATCCTTGCCGCGGTGCGCGCCTCCGGGGGCACCTTCCTGACGGTCACGGAACCGGCCCTGCGGGCTGCGCAGCGGGATCTGGCCCGCCGCGGCCTGTTCGTCGAGCCGACGGCGGCCGCCTGCTGGGCGGCGGTGGGGCCGCTGTCCCCGGCGGACCCGCTCAAGGGGCGCACGGCGGTGGTCCCGCTCTGCGGCGCCGGCGCCAAGGCGGGCCTCCCCGAGTGACCCGGGGCCGGGTCGGGATCCGGACCCCGCCCCGGACTCGGACGAAGGTGTCGGAAAATCGCCAGCCCGGGCAGCTGCGGTCTGATGAACTGCCCCCATGACCAACAGCCTTGACCTCGCCCGCCGGTTCACCGCCCTGCACGACCCCGCCGCGCCGCTCGCCCTCGCCAACGCCTGGGACGTGGTCAGCGCCCGTCTCGTCGAAGCCTCCGGCGCACCCGCTGTCGCCACCACCAGCGCCGGTGTCGCCTGGTCCCTCGGTGCGCCCGACGGTGACGCGCTGAGCCGCGACCGCGCGCTCGACCTCGTCGCCCGCGTCGCCGCCGCCGTCTCCGTCCCCGTGACCGCCGACATCGAGAGCGGCTTCGGCGCCGACCCCGCCGGGGTGGCCGAGACCGTGGCCGGCGTCCTCGCCGCCGGAGCGGTCGGCGTCAACATCGAGGACGGCACCCGCGCCCCCGCCGACCACGCGGAGCGCCTGGCCGCGGCCCGCGCCGCCGCCGACGCCGCCGGGATCCCGCTCTACATCAACGCCCGCATCGACACCTTCCTCTTCGGCCTCGGCGAGGAGGGGACGCGGCTCGACGAGACCCTCGCCCGTGCCGCCGCCTACCTGCGGGCGGGGGCCTCCGGCATCTTCGTGCCCGGCGTGACCGACCCGGCGACCGTCGCGGAGCTCGCCAAGGGCATCGACGCCCCGCTCAACATCCTCGTCGGCCCCGGCGCCCCCTCCGTCGGCGAGCTCGGCGCCCTCGGCGTGGCCCGGGTGAGCCTCGGCTCCTGGGTCGCGGAGGCCGCGTACCAGCTGGTCCGGCGGGCCTCCGCCGAGCTGATCGCGGGCGGCACGTACGAGACGCTGGCCGATGCGGCCCCGTACCGCGAACTGAACGACCTGCTCAAGGACTGAGGGCCGGGGGCGGCGTCAGTCCCGGGCCGCATGCTCGTACAGCGCCTTCGCCCGCTCGTCGAACAGCGCGGCCGTGGAGTCCACGTCCGTGTCCCCGCCGCTCAGTACCCCGATCAGCCGGCCCGGGTTGCCCGGCCCGCCCCGGTCGGCGATCCAGGGGCTGCCGCTGGTGCCCGTCCAGAAGCCCGCGCAGCTCATGTACAGCATGGCGGGGTCGTCCTGGTCGTGGCCGGTCTGCGTCGTGCAGGAGACGGGCTGGTTCTGCGGGTTGCGGTCGGACTCCGGATAGCCGACCACCGTCACCTCGCGCTCGTACCCCGAGGTCCAGTCGGGCTTCGGGGCCTCCGCCGCGCCGCCGACCGCCTGCTGGACGGAGTGCCCGTCCTCGTCCGGCTCGATGCTGAGGAAGGCGAAGTCGGCGGTGTCCTCGCCCCACCTCGTCCAGCGGTCGTCCACATGGACCGCCCGGACCTTCCACACGCCGAGGGGCCGGCGGCCCGCGCCCCCGCCGGAGAACGCGGGGGCGAAGGAGAGCTCGCCGATGGCGTGCCCGTCGTGCGCGAGCTCGCCCGGTGCGCCGTTCTCCCCGGCCGGGGCCACGCAGTGCGCGGCGGTGGCGACGACGTTGCCCTTCGGGCTGTCGACGACGCTCGCCGTGCACCAGTGCTCGCCGTTCGCCATGAGCACGCCCACGGCGGGGAAGGGGTGCACCCCGCTGCCGTTCGCGTCCGTCGCCTTGACGAAGGCGACGGCGAGCAACGCCGCCAGCCCGGCGGCGGCGGCCGCGGAGGCCCCCTTCACCACTGCGTTCACCGCACGCCGGGAACGGGGTCGGGTGTCGGTGCCAGCATGACCTTGCTGATCCACTCCAGGGAGCCCTCCTTCATACCGCGCACGTAGGACTTTCCGTTGTGCTCCCCATCCTGGATCACCTGGAGCCGGGTGTGCACCGGACCCTTCCCGTACTCTCGCATGAACGTCTCCGTCGCGTCCCGGCCGCCCTCGGCGGTGCCGATCTGGAAGTTGATGTAGACGTCCGGGCCGCCGGCGCGGATCAGCTTCTCGGCGAGCTTCTCCGGGTTGTTCTCGTCCATGGCCTGCTGGTTCCCCTTCCACAGCGGGGAGTCGGGGACGAAGTCCACACCGCTGGCGATGGCCGCCTTGAAGCGTTCGGGGTACTTCAGCACGTGCTTGAAGGCGCCGAACCCGCCCGAGGAGGAGCCCATGAAGGCCCACCCGTCACGGGAGGTGAAGGTGCGGAAATTGGCCCGTGTGAAATCCGGGACGTCATCCGCCATCCAGGTGCCCATCTTGGGCTGCCCGGGGATGTCCGATCCGTCGAAGTGGTGCTTGGTGTCGGCGTTGATCACCGGCATGACGAGGATGAAGGGCAGGCTCTTGCCCGCCTTCGCCCCGTCGATCACGGCCTGCTCCAGGCCGAGCCCGGGGCCCGTCCCCCAGTAGTTCTTGGGGTACCCGCGGCCGCCGGGCAGGGAGATGAGGACCGGGAAGCCGCTCTTGGCGTACCTCGGGTCGTCGTACTCCTTCGGGACCCACACCCACACGTCGCCCGTGAATCCGGACTTCGCCCCGGTGAGGGTCGTCCGGCCGATCTGGGTGCCGTCCGGCATCCGGTGCGTGCGGACGAACGTGGCCTTCGGCCCGGTCGGCATGCTCACCCCCGGACGGATGTCCTCGGCGGCCGCCGACTCCTGGACCTTCCCGAAGGACACCGGATCCCCTATGTCCGAGAAGAGCCCGTACTTGTACGCGGCCGCGCCGCCCCCGGCGGCCAGGGCGAACGCGAGCCCGCCGCTGATCACGAGTCTGCGCAGGCGCTGCGGACGGCGGCGGCCCGTGGTCGTCGGGCCCTCCTCGGTCAGGAGGCTGCCCTCGCCGCCGCCCTGAAGCTGGTCATGCTGCACGGAATTGTCCCGTTCCTTCTCCGGCGCTCGGTCACAAGCGCGGGTCGGACCGATTGGTCCCCCTACACCCCTTACAGAGGTTTCAACGACCACATGGGTTGCCTGGGACCGGTGTGACGTGGTGTGTGCCACGTGGGAACGGAACGTACGAGGGAAGGAGTCGAACAGAACCGGGGCTCAGCCGGTGCCGGGCTCGGCCTGGGGACCCTTCAGGACCTTGCTGATCCACTCCAGGGAGCCTTCCTTCATCCCCCTGACGTAGTGCCAGCCGTTGTGCTCGCCGTTCTGGATGTCGCGGATGGTCATCTTGACCGGACCCTTGCCGAACTGCTGCTGGAAGGCGGTCATCCGCTGCTTCCCGCTCTCCTTGGTGCCGATCTGGAAGTTGATGTAGACCTCGGGCCCGTTGCGGTCGATCAGCTGCTGGGCGAGCTTCTCCGGGTTGTTCGCGTCCATCTCCGCCTGGTGGCCCTTCCAGAGCGGGGAGTCGGGGACGATCTCGCCACCGCTGGCGATCACCGCCTTGAAGCGTTCCGGGTACTGCAGCACGGTCTTCATGCCGACGAAGGCGCCCGAGGAGGAACCCATGAACGCCCAGCCGTCGCGGGACTTGTACGTACGGAAGTTGGCGCGGGCGAAGTCCGGGACGTCCTCGGCGATCCAGGTGCCCATCTTCGGCCGGCCGGGGATGTCGGAGCCGTCGTAGTAGTACTTGTTGTCCGGGTTCAGCACCGGCATGACCAGGATGAACGGCAGGCTGGTGCCGGCCTGGACGCCCTCGCTGACGGCCTTCTGCAGGCCCAGGCTGCGGTCCGCCCAGTAGTTGGTCGGGAAGCCGTTGCCGCCGGGAAGCGCGATGAGCACCGGGAAGGCGCTCTTGGTGTACTTCGGGTCGTCGTACTCCTTGGGCGTCCACACCCAGACGTCGCCCTCGAAGCCGGACTTCGCGCCCGCGAGGCGGGTCTTCGCGATGACCGTGCCGTCATCGAGCTTGGCCGTCTGCGTGAAGTCGGACTTCGGGCCGGCCGGCAGGACCACGTCCGGGTCCCCGCTGGGCTTGGCCGGGGTCTGCGGCGCACCCGGCGACGGCGTGGAGCCGCCCGGGGCGTCCGGGGTGGGAGCGGGGGACGGCGCCTTGCCGAAGCTCACCGCGCCGCCGTTGCCGGAGAACCAGTCGAGCTTCCAGGCGGCGAAGCCCCCGCCGCCGAGCAGGAGGGCGAACGCCACGGCGACGCCGGTCCATATCGCGCGCCGGGAGCGCTTGCGCTGCTGGTACGGGTACTGGTCCACGGACGGTGCTCCGAACGGTCATGCCTGTCCCCCGACGGGACAGAACGGCTGGTTGGCTACGGGGTCTGCGGGGCGCACGGGGGCCGGCGGGCGCGGGTCGGGCCGGCGCGGGGCCTGCTGGGCGGCGGGTCGGACGGGCGCCGGGCCTGCTGGACGGCGGCGGCCCTCACCTCTGCGCTTCGAGCGCCTCCGCGCACCGGCCCAGCAGGCGGATCAGCAGCTCCCGCTCCTCCGCGGAGAAGGCGGCGGCGAGCGCCCGCTCGACCCCCACCGCGCCGGCGTCGGCCAGCTCCATGGCGGCCCGCCCCTCCTCCGTGAGCCGGGTCTCCAGCACGTTGCGGTGCCATTCGTGCGGGCTCCGCTCGATGAGCCCGCGCTCCTGGAGGTTCTTCAACACGGTGTTCATCGTCGGCGGCGTCACCCCGCACAGGCGGGCGAGGGCGGCGGCGGAGATCCCCGGCTTCTCGGCGAGCCAGAGCAGCGCGGCGTACTGCGGAACCGTTACCGCGGCCGGCTTGCAGGCGGCGTTCTTCGCCGCGAGGAGCGCCTGCTCGGCGCGCTTGATGTGCGAGCCGATGCGCTCCTCGGGAGGCATGGAGGTCATCCCCGCATCCTACGGGCCTTGCATGGATTAGAGCTCTAATCTATCTTCGTGGTCACCTACATGGAAGAGGACATCGCCGTGCCGAAGAAGATCCTGCCCGTCGCGCTCCTGACCCTGACCACCGTGCTCGCCCCGGGCGCGGCGCCGGCCGCCCAGGCCGCCGGCCGCCCGCCCGCGGACAGCCGCATCACCACCGCGTTCACCCTCCCCGGCCAGAAGGTCTACCCCGAGGGCATAGCCACCGACCCCCGCAACCACACCGTCTACGTGGGCTCGTACGCGGACGGCACTGTCTACCGGGCCCGTCCCGGCCGGGCCGCCGCCGAGGTCTTCCTGCCCCCGGGCACCGACGGGCGCCACACCGCGAACGGCCTGCGCGTCGACCTGCGCGGGCGCCTGTGGGTCACCGACTCCACCTCGGGCGTCTCCGTCTACGACACCGGTTCCGGCGCGCGCCTGGCCCACTTCGAAGTCACCGGGTCCGAGCCCCTCTTCGTCAACGACCTGGCCATCACCCCGGACGGCACGGCCTACCTGACGGACAGCGTCCGCGGGGTCGTCTACCGGGTCACCCCGGAGCTGCTCGCCGCGGGCTCGGGCCCGCTGACCGCCGCGTACGACCTGCGCCCGTACCTCACCCCGCCCGTCGAGGGCCGCTTCTCCCTCAACGGCATCGTGTCGGACCCGGCCGGACGCTTCCTGCTGGCCGTGGACATGGTGGCGGGCGACCTCCACCGGATCGACCTGCGCACCGGCGCGATCTCGCGGGTCGCGCTGCACGGGGGCGACCTCCTGCACGCCGACGGCCTCGACCTCGCCCCCGACGGCACCCTGCGCGTCGCCCACAACACCACGAACACCCTGACCCGCTGGCGCCTGGCCCCCGACGGCACCGAGGCCCGGCTGAGCCGGACGGTCACGGACCCGTCCCTGCAGATCCCGACCACCCTCAGCCACACGCCGGGCCGGACGCTGGTGGTCCGCTCCCAGTTCGACAAGGGCGGCCCGATGGGCCCGGGCACCCCGACGACCTTCACGGTCGCGTCCGTCCGCGGGCTCTGAGCCCGGGACCGCGGCTCTCAGGAGGCGCCGGTTACGGTGATCTCCGACTCCATCCCCAGGTCCTTGTGTCCGTCGACGGGGCAGTAGAACTCGTACCGTCCGGACTTCAGGGTGATGTCGAGGTGGTCGCTCTCACCGGGAGCCAGGGTCTTGGAGCGCTGCTCCCCGCCCGGACCCTCGATCTCCAGGGCGTGCTCGTGGTGGCCGGTGTTCTTGACCACGAACGTGTAAGGGCCGGCCTTGAACGCCTTCTGCGACAGTCCGATGTGGAAATCGCTCAGATCCGCCTCGACCCGCGTGGCCGCCGCCACCATACTCCCGCCCGCCGGCGGCGGAGCGGTCGTGGAAGTGGCCGACCCGTCCCCGCAGGCGCCGAGCAGCCCGGCGGCCAGTGCTCCGGCCGCCAGGGCCAGGCCCGCCCGGTTGCGCGCCCGCGCCGTTCCCGCTGTTCCCGTCTTCGTTCCCGCCATCACTCAGCCCTCCGGACGTTCCCTCGGAGGGGATACGGCCGGAGTGGAGCTGAGGATTGCGGGCATCTGGGAGAGAATGGGCCAGTGTGCCGCAATCCCATCGCGGGAGCCGCCCGTATCCAGTGATGTGCAGAGAATGGGCCTGCCGCTCGGACGCGCACCGGACGAGGCACTGCTGTCGGGTCTGGCAACCGGCGATCCAGAGATCGCTGTCGCGTTCGTTCGGCGCTTCCAGCGGACGGTGTTCGGCGTGGCCATTGCCGTGGTGGGGGATCCGCAGCTCGCCGAGGACGTCGCACAGCAGACGTTCGAGCGGGCGTGGAAGCATGCCCAGATCTACGACGCCCGCCGAGGGTCGGTACGCACCTGGCTGACGACCATCGCGCACAACCTGGCGATCGACGCGGTCCGGGCCCGCCGGGCCGCCCCCGTCGCCCCCGAGGACCTGGACGCCCTGCTCGACATCGTGACGGAAACCCCCGAGCAGCGGGCCGTGGCCGCGGAGACGTCGGCCGGGGTCCGTACCGCGGTGGCGGCCCTGCCCAGGGAGCAGGCACGCGCCTTGGTGATGGCGGGGATCTACGGCATGACCGCGCAGCAGATCGCCGACATGGAGCGGATCCCGCTGGGCACGGCGAAGACCCGCATCAGGGCCGCGATGCACAAGCTGCGGATCACCCTGGGGGCCGAGGAGAGCCGGCGATGAGCGAGATGACCTGCGAGCACCTGAGGGAACTCGACGCCGAGCTGGCGCTGGGCATTCTCCCGGCCCAGGAACGCGCCCGAGCGGTCGCCCACCTGGACCGGTGCGCCGACTGCCGGGTACGCATCGAGCAGCTGTCCCTGGCCGCCGACGTCCTGCTCGAACTGCTGCCGGGCACGGAACCGCCGGTCGGCTTCGAGTCCCGCGTGGCCAAGGCCATGCGGCAGTCCAACCCGCCTGCACGGCGGCGGCGCCTCCTCCGGCCGCGGATGGCGGCCGTGGCGGCGGCCCTGGCCGTGGCCTGCGGATTCGCCGGCTGGGCGGCCGGCACGGCGATCAACCAGGCCACCGCACCCTCCTCCGTCACGTCCCCGGCGAACGCCGAGCTCGTCCAGGCGCCCCTGATGGCGGACGGGCTGGAGGTGGGCCGGATATTCGTCCACCCCGGTACGGAGGGGTGGGTCTACATGGCGGTGGACCTGGAGGGCGAGGAGCTCGGCGCGGTCCGGTGCGTACTGGTCCACCCGGACGGCAGCACCACCTCGCTCGGCACCTTCGGCCTCAGCGAGGGCTACGGCTACTGGGTGGCGCCGGCCCACGTGGACCCCACGACTCTGTCCTCGGCCCGCCTCCTCGCACCGGACGGCTCGACGGTCGCGACGGCGCGGTTCACCTAGAGCGGCGGCGGACGCCCGGGCCCCTCACTCGGCGATCTCGGTCCGCTCCCACCACTCGTACACCGGCATCCGCCCCTCGGGGCCGTCCTGCTGCCGGGAGGTGGCCCGGAAGTGCTCGTAGCCACCCCGGTGCGGAATCTTCAGGTCTTCTCCGGAAGGGGCGGCGGGAACGACCCGCTCCTGCAGGTCGTCCGGCCCGCCCTCAAGAACTGCCTTGCCAGCCATACCCCCAGTCTCACGACCCGTCCCCCGCCCCGCACCTCGACGCCCCGTCCCAGGACCACCGCATCGCACGAGCCAGCACGCGTGGCGAGGCGCTCTGCCACCGCCACGACACCCCTTGTGTACACATGGGACACTCGGCACCCTTGGGCGCATGACGCAGCCACTGCCCATAGAGTCCATCCGCGACGTGCGCGCGCACCTGGCGGAGGTGGTGGAGCGCGCAGACCGCGACGACGTGCCCACGGTGATCACACGCCGAGGCAAGGAGGTCGCCGCCGTCGTCTCCATCGAGGTCCTGCGCAAGTACCAGGAATGGGAAGAGCGCGAGATCAACCGGATCATCGACGAGCGCATGGCCGGCCCGGCTCCCGGCATCCCGATCGAGGACATCATGAGGGAGACGCTGGCGCGCGGTGAGTGAGTACCGAACCGTCTTCCGCCCTGAGGCGCAGGCCGAGCTTCGGAAGATCCCTCGTGACATGGCGCTGCGCATCCTGGCCAGGCTGAACGAGCTGGAGACCGACCCTCTCGGCTTCAACACCACCGCACTCGTGTCCCAGCCCGAGCGACGCCGCCTGCGCGTCGGCGACTACCGCGTCGTCTACACGATCGACAACGGGGAGCTGGTGGTCTGGGTCGTCCATGGGGGACACCGGTCCACCGTTTACGAGACCTGATTGCCGCTGACGCGCCGTCGGAATATCCAGCACCCATCCAGCACGGGGACGACGAAGGGGTCGGACTCGACAGAGTCCGACCCCCTCTGACCTGCATGTCTGCCACGTCAGCGACGTGGTGTGCCCGAAGCTCAGCGCCGCCCTCGCTCACGTTGGCGGCAGGTGGGTCCGCCGGACGGCCGAAGCGGCGTAAGCCGTGGTGGTGGTGACGCTGCCCCCTTATGGAAATGCTCACCACCACCAGCTACCTCGCTCCGCTCGGCAAGCCTCGCTCCTCCCTCTACTTACGTAAGTACGCCAGCTGTCTGGACGCTGGCGGCCTGCGGCCGGCCAGAACACAGTCCACTGGAGAACTGGAAAGACGGGATCCTGAAAGTGATGGCCCCCCTCAAAAGGGGGCCATCTACAGGGGCAAGACGGCTTACGCGCTGACGAACAGCGGCGAAGCCGGAAGCCTGTGCAGCGGCGAAGAAGGTCAGCCAGGATGCGGCCAAGGCCGCTCTACAGGAAGACGGCTTGCCCGGCCTGACTTCCCCTTGTGCACCAACCTCTTCGCCGCTGCCTTCCTCGGGGCCGTGGGGCGCCCCTCTCGTTAGGAACTGTCCGGGATCACATCCTGCCCTGACGCCGCTGACCTTCCCCGTCGCCGCCGCGTACGACCGTCGGCTCGGTCCGGGCCTCACGGGGTGGAGGCAGCTCCAATCGAACCGCTGCCCCCAGTCCTCGCCACCGGCACCGTGCCGTCGCTGACCAGGTCCACGACCGCATCGGCGTGCTCTCTGATCAGATAGTCCATGGCGTGCTCGGTCGTCGACTGGTACTCAAGCTGATCGCTATAGAAGCGGAGCCGTTCCTGAGCGTCCTCGATGATCTCGCCCCAGGTGCGCACCCAGATCCGGAACGTCGGCTGCTCAACAGCGCATCCGGGGACTCGGCCCGACTGATGGGCGAGTTGCCGAAGGCTGTCATCCATGGCGTTACCGACGAGCCAGAAGTCCCATGTCACCTTCGGATCCCGGAATCTCTCGTCGCTCATAACTGCTTGCGCATAGCTGTTGATCTGCGAAAACTCAGTCATTCCGAGCACGACACTTGACCTCTTGAGTTCCACCACAAGATGGTGGCGCTCGCCCTTCCGCTGCCGGGCGGCGCGAGACAACATCAGGTCGACGATCCCCCGGCTGCCGTCCTCCCTCAGGACAGGGTCCGGAGCCGGCGTGTCCCGGTCGAGAAGACGACAGTGCTGTCTCAGCGCCTCGTTCAGGCTGCGGTCGCTGACATGCAGCCCGTACTCCTCACCGAAGATCCAGCACTCGTTCTCCAGGATCCGGTGCAGCTCTGTGCGTTCCTTGACCCGCCCCTTGGCCACCGGGTCGAAGACAAGGTGCTCCAGAGCCGACAGAAAGTCGAGACGTCCGGTCGTCGCTGTCGACGCCTTGATCAGGGCAGACAGTGGCGTACGGTCAAGGAGACGGCTGAGTTCCGTCTGCTCCTGCTTGGAGAGCGCGAACAACTCCTCGGCGATGCGCAGCACTTCACCCGGCTCGTGGGTCAGGACAGAGCGCAGAAGCGCGAAGGACACCTTCTGGGCCCTCTTGCTCGCCGGCAGGTGCCTGACGACCGCCGTCGCCACGGCGTCGAAGGTCTCGCGCTCCGCACGCTCCTGGTCGTTGGCAGGTTCTCCCGTGTACGGATAGAAACCTTCCGCACGCCATTGATCGACGAGCTCACGACGACGTTCGTCGGCACGGGAGCGGAAGTGCTCACGCATACGCTCTCGGGCTTCGGCCAGCACCTCGGCAGCGGGCCCCTCCGGTGTCCAGTCGGCAAAGGCGAGGTCGCCAACCGAATCGTCCTCGAACCCCGACCAGGACAGGTATGCCGTGAAGTGGAAGCCCGGAGCCTGGATCTCCGGCTTCAGCTGCGCCAACGACATCTCCCGGCCGTCGCACAGGATCAGAGCTCGGGAGTACGGGCGCGACCATTCGATGATCTTCAGCTGAGCCGGCGGGTGAGAGCTGCCCGGCGGGGCCGCCGCCTCGTACGTGTCGACGTGAACCTGCTCCGACGCCGGGTCGAGCCGCCTCCCGTCATAGGTGATGCAGATGTCCGGATACGCCTCCAGGTGGAGCGCGAAGGCGGCAGTGAGCGTGGTACGTGCGGCGTCCTCGGTCAGCTTCTGGAGGTCCTCCCCGCCGAATGCCTCGAAGACGGTCCCTGTCGCGTCTGCTGTCGGCTCGGGGTCGCTGACGTCGAACTCGTCCATGGAGCCACGGTCGGACTCGATGACCACACGACGGCGGACCCCCCGCATCCCGCTCACGCTGGTCCAGCGCACCTCACTTCCGAGAGCGAAGGCCCGGACTCGGCCTCGCCCGTTCTTCCCGTGCAGCACGCGCTTCTTGACCTCGCTGACCTGCGTGCGCTTCTTCCAGGACGTACCGATCTGCTCGAAGTAGTCGCTGCACTTCTCCGCCGCGATACCAGTGCCGTCGTCGATTACGGCTACTCGGTCGACACCGTCGAAGTCGTTGCGCTCAAGCACGACAGTGACGTTCTCGGCGTCCGCGTCGAGTGAGTTCCAGATCAGCTCCTCGATGGCTCCGACAGGATGGCGCAGGCGTGCCAGCTCCTCGACGTGCCCCCGCCCTACGGTCAACCGAAGCTTCGCCATGGGGTCAGCACCTTCCGCGTCATCGTCTCTTGACGGAACCGAGAGGGGAGCTGGACGCCTCCCCCATCATTAACTCGGATACCTGATAAACGTCACTCGACATTTTCGAGCAACGGAAATGCGTTCACGACCACCCTGCTCTTCAGGGCAGATACGAGACTGTTGCCGTGGAGAAGGCCCTGCCCGGCCACGGAAAGTCCTTGGTGTACTCAACGCCCCATCCACAGCTCATCAGAGAGCGGTGCAGCGTTCAGGCCATCTCGGCGACTACGCCAGTCCGGCAGGAAGCTGTCCATCAGCTGGGCAAAGCGCTGGCCATGTCTTCGTTCGAGATAGTGGACCATCTCGTGAACGACGACGTACTCAAGGCACTCTGGATGCTTCTTGGCCAACTCGGAGTTGAACCACAGGCGGCGGGTCTCACGGTTGCAGGAGCCCCACTTGGTCTTCATCCGGCGAATACCCCACCACGGCACCGAAACCCCCAGCTTCGACTCCCAGCGCTCGATGATCGCGGGGATCGCTTGCCGGAGCTGCTCGCGGCACCACTGATCGAGCAGGTCACGACGGCGCTCTTCGCTCGTACCAGTCGGCACGTACAGCAGCATTCGGTCGCCGTCGATCTCGACGTGCGGGCGCCCCGGCCGCTCGATGACCTTCAGGCGGCGTCGCACGCCCCACACGTAGTGGGACTCTCCGCTGACCATCTCACGCACCGACTGCCGTTGGGCCGAGCGTAGTTGATCCTGCTGGCGCTTGATCCACGGCAACCGCTGGATGACGGCCAGGCGGACCTGATCGTCATCCAGCTGCTGAGGCGCGGCCACTCGGACGCGCCCTATGGGGGGGTACACGCCAATGTGCAGGTTCTTGATGTCCTTGTAGACCACGTCGACGTCAATGCCCCGGACAGCGAGACGCGCGTTAGTGGTACTCATGCCTTGCCTTCACCAGTTCCAGGAGCTCATCGAGCCGGTCGAAATCGTCGGGCAGCGCTCGCTTCAGCGCATTCCGGACTTTCCGCTCCCTCAGCGGGTTCCCCACCCATGCATGCGGCTTGGAGTGGAGCACCGCTGTGTCGATCTCGACAGCAAGACGCTCATCGGGGAGGAAGAAGTCGACCAGGGCCCGCTTCGCCCCGTTGTTGGCCCATGCAGGGTACTTGTACGCGTCGTCGGAATCCCCCCTGCCGAGCTGCGCGGCAGTCTCCAGCAGTTTGGCGAGGTAGTCCTGGTACTCGATCGCGCCCCTGCGCCGCTCCTCGATTATGGCGTCGAGCAGCTCCGACATCTTGTCGAAGTACTTCGGATTAGTCGCATGCTCTTCGATGATCAGCTTGCGCATGTTGTTGGCAACCGTCTCGGCGACGGCTTCCGGGCTGTCCTTGATCCCCTTCGGCAGCTTGTCGAGGGCCCCGGCACCCAGTTCGACGATGAGCTGGACGAGACCGGTCTCCTCGAAGTTGGACACGGTCTCGGACGCGTCTGCCTGGATGTAGGTGTCCAGGAGGAACCGCATACCTGCCTCGTACTGCTTGAAGTCGACGTCCTCGCCGGCTCCGAGCTTCACCTCGTCGCGGACATCCGTGTAATGCCGGATCTCGGCTCGGATGTCCTCAGCCTCCTGGCCGGTGTATCCGGCGGCTTCCATGTCGTTGGCCAGGTTGGCGAAGGCCCGCGTTACCGCGGCAACAGCCTTGTAGAGCTCGACACGCTTGGGCTCGTTGGCCTTGAGCTGCTCGGCGTTGCCAGGATCGGCCGCACAGAAGTACTGCTGGTACTGGAGCGTGTTCCGGGGCTGCCCGACCACCTCGCAGAGCGCGCGGATTCGCTCCAGCGCTTCATCGAGGGCCTCTCGCGCCTTACCGATCCGGTCCGTCAGCAGGCCCTCAATGTCCTGCGGCTCGTACCCATCCAGTGCGCCGGAGGTGTAGTCGGTGATGGCGTCCTGGAGGGAGTTGAACAGGTCCCGGTAGTCGACGATGCAGCCGAACTCCTTGTCGTCTCCGTCGAGTCGGTTGACCCTGCAGATCGCCTGGAACAGGCCGTGGTCACTCATCTTCTTGTCAATGTAAAGGTACGTCGCGCTCGGGGCGTCGAACCCAGTCAGGAGCTTGTCGACCACGATGAGCAGGCGCATCCGGCCGGGCTCCTCGACAAACTGCCGCTTGACCTCCTTCTCGAACTGCTCGACCTTCGTCATAGCGGCGTCTTCGGACTCTCCGAAGTGGTCGGCAAGCATCCTGCGATAGATGTCGTACTGGCGAAGCTTCTCCGTCTGGCCTGCGCCGGAGTCCTCTTTGGAGATGTCTCCAGGCCTCGGGGTGTAACTGGTGACGATGGCGCACTTCCCACGGAAGCCCGCGTTGCAGAACAGTTCGTAGAACTTGCACGCCTGATAGATGCTCTCGCCTACGAGCATGGCGTTGCCTCTGCCGTCCATCAGGCGGGGCTTGGTCTCCATGTCGAGCAGGACGTCTTGCACGATCTGCTTCGTCCGCGGCTCGGAGGAGACGACCTTCTGCATCGTGCCCCAGCGCTTCTTCAGCTCTGCCTTGGACAGGTCGGTCATGCCCCGGGTCTTGGCCTCGAACCACTTGTCCACCTGCGCCGGCGATGTCAGGTGCTGGTCGATGGAACGGGCCTCGTAGCAGAGGTCGAGCACGACGCCGTCCTCGACGGCCTCGTCGAACTTGTAGGTGTGGATGAACGAACCGAAGGTCTCCATGCTGGTGGCCTTGTCCGCCTTGAGCAGCGGCGTTCCCGTGAACCCGATGAACATGGCGCCCGGCAGCAGGTCCTTCATCGCGTCGTGCATCTTGCCGGACTGGGTGCGGTGAGCCTCGTCGACGAAGACGAAGAGGTTGCCCTTGGCCCTGAAGCCCTTGGGAATCCTGGCCTTGAGCTCCTTGATGAACTCGTTGCCTGCCTCGTCTCTCTCCTTGTCACCCTCGGAACTACCGAACTTGTGCACAAGAGAGCACATGAGCCACTCGACGGATTTATTCAAAGTGTCAAGGAGGTCCGCGCCGCTACTGGTGCGATAGATCTGCTCGTTGACTCCGTTGAAGACCTTCTCGATCTGCTCGTCCAGCTCGGTGCGATCGGTGATCAGCAGAATTCGCGCGTCCTTCTGATGCTCCCGAATCCACTTCGCCAACCACACCATGGTGAGCGACTTACCCGAGCCCTGGGTATGCCAGATGATGCCGCCCTCGCGCCGACCGATACGTTCCTGCGCGGCCTTGACGCCGAAGTACTGGTTGTGACGGCACGCCTTGCGGATACCGGAGTCGAAGACGGTGAAGTCGTGGATCAGCTCAAGCAGCCGCTCCTTGCCGCACATCTGGAGCAGCGCACGGTCCAGCGGCTCCTCGACATCTGAGGGCTCCTTCCACTGCAACCAGTATTTCTCAGGCGTGTCGATGACGCCGTAGCGCAGGCCCTCCACGTCGTTGCCGGCCAGCACGAGTTGGACGGTGGAGAAGAACGACCGGATGAACTCAGGCTTCTGATTCCCGATGGTCTGCCGGATGCCCTCGCTCACGGCGACCCTGGAGCGCTTGAGTTCCAAGGTCACCAGAGCCAGGCCGTTGACGTAGAGCACGATGTCGGGTCGCTTTGTCTGCTTCCCGACAACGGTCACCTCCTCAACGATGACGAAGTCGTTGGCCTGCGGGTCACTCCAGTCGATGAGCCAGACCGTCTCGTACTGCTCGCCGATTCCCGGCCTGACCTTGACCCCATAGCGCAGGAGGTTATAGACGGCACGGTTCGCCTCGTACAGGTCACGACCGCTACCAAGCGCGGCGGCCTTCTTCAGTTGTTCGATCGCCTTACTGACGAGGGTGCTGTCGTAGCCCCGAGCGCGCAGGTTCGACTCCAGCAGCTCGACCTCGATGTTCGAGTTGCCGGGTCGGTACTCCCAGTTGCCCAGGTAGCGGTAGTTCAGCTGCTCCTTGAACAACCGGACGACCCGGTTCTGCGCCTTGCGTTCCACCTGCCCAACGTCACTCATTCGCCGCCTTCCCCCTGAACAGGCAGGCGCGTCCGTCCGGTGAGGAGCTCCTGCATCATTCCAGTCTTGATCAGACGCGCCTTGCCAAGGCGACGCCCCAGCGCCGCGATTTCAGCGTCGATATCGCTCACGGTGCTCACGATGACATTCTGCTCTTCGATCTCAGGAGCAAAGATCGGAAGCTGCGCGAGCTCCCGGCCGTTGATTCCCGGTTGTCCGCTTCGGACTGAGGTGCTCGCCACCCAGTCCCAGTACTGCTTGGTCTGAGCGAAGAGGGCGAGGTACGCAGGGTTGAGGACTTGCGGGTTTGGGGCAATATTGATCAGGAATCCCGCGTACACCAGCTCACCGTCGTGAGGGTCGCACAGATAGGACTTGCCCACGCTGGCGCCAGTTCGAGCGAAGACCAGCTCGCCTTGATTCAGGTGATAGTTGGCGCTCTTCGGGTGGTCAACACCAACCTTCGGAGAAAACCTACCCGAGTCGTCGATATCCGTGATGCGGATATACGTGGGCGTTGCTGCAGTCAACGGCACCGCTGCCGCATTGATCCCGTAGCGAGGGGGACGGAGGAGCAAGTTCCCGAGTTGTTGTTCTTTACGCACTTCCCTCGCACCGTTCTCACCAACCGGTGCACGCGTCCCCCTGTCGAAGAATCGCTGGAGCATCCCCTTCTTGATCGCCTGCCTCTTAGCGATGACACGCTCTAGTTCTACGATCAGGGCCTCAACATCGCCGAGCGCCTCCGCGACGGCGCGTTGCTCCTCGAGGGAATCGGGCCATGCAATCTTCACATCGTTGAGGATCGATTGCGTGATCAACGGGAGGTCGTTCTTGTTTTTAACATCGTTCAGTCGCGCCGCCTCCAAGGCAAGGGCAAGAAATCGTACATTCAGCGGACGCTTGAACTGGCGCGCATAGAGGGCGTTATCGGTGATCCATGCTGGACCATCGTTTAGATACACAACGCCGCACTTCTGGCCCACCCGACCAAGAATTACCGTTGGCTGACCAATCATCGCCGATGAGGTATAACCCGCAATTCCGTTGCCCCCATAGACAGGTACGGGATTTGATCCTGAGCGGGTAGACAGTCTTGCTACACTGATCAAATCTCCAGATCCGAAGACCGCGATGTCCGAGATTGCAAGACTGAGCCACTGATCGGCTCGTGCCGCACTCATTTAACTACCGTCATGCTGGCGAGGTGAAGTGCCACTTTGTTTGCGAGTTCCTCTAGTTGACCATTGAGGGCTTCGATCGTGTCAGAGTACCGTTCGCCGAGCTGTTCGATCCGGCAAACCAATGCAAATGTTAGCGAATCAGCAATGCGAGCAACGCAACCCTCGAAAGCCGAATACCATTTCCCACCAAGGACGAGCTGCTTAATTTCAGACTCGGTGAGATCTCCGTACTTCTTGAGGGTCGCGAGATCGAGGGCGGCCTGGGCCTCCTTCGCGGCCTTCTTGGCCACCGCCTCCGCGTTGTACAGCTTGATCAGATGCGACAGGGCTGCCACCTCGTCTGCATCCGTACCCTCGTGTCGCGCCTTCTTCAAGCGGGCCGAAGCGAGTGCCTTGTTGATCTTTTCGTCGTCCATCGCTTCCGCCAGGAGCCCACCCTCAACGGCATGCTCCTCGACGTACTCCTCGACCTGGCGACTCGCCTCCTCCCATGCCGACATAAGCTCGTCGACCTCAGCTTGTTCCTTGGCGAAGTAGCGCTCAATGATCAGATTCGGCGGGAGGAGATCCGTCTTGTACTTCTCAGCGCTGCGCCCCGTACCCACCACAAGGTCTGGGGTCTCGGAGAGCTTTCGATCCTTGTCCACCACGATCTTGCGCGGCTTGGCGGCTTCGAGCCAGCCGTCGTTCATGACCATGAAGACGTCATCGTGCATGACGTCGTGCCAGTAGGTCATGAGCTGTTCGTAGACGTCGTACTCGTCCAGCAAAGGAACTGGTTTGAATCGGGCCAGCAAGTCGTCGCCGAGTTCGGCAATGAGGTCATTCGGCCGAGTGGTCTCGTCGATCCCTTCGAGCCTCTCGCGATAGGCGGCGAACCACTCAGTGGTGAGCTCCCGGGCTTCTTGGGTGAACTTCTGGAACTCGGGGGAGTCAAGGATGGCCTGCTGGACCTGGCCGACATCGATGGTCAGGTCGCTGTAACCGGGACGGTTCAGCTGGAACAGCTGATCTCGCAGCTGCGGGAAGGCATCCCAGTAGCCGCTGAGCGCGTCGAGATCACGGTTTGGGATGCCGCCGTGGAGGTGTGCGTGGAGATCTTGGATGTCCTCGGGCTCGGAGGAGTCGATGTAGCGAGGGATGTTGAGGTTGTAGTCGTTCTTCGGATCGGCGATCTCTGACAGCGGAACCATGCGCGAGTAGCGCTCGATCGTGGTCTGTCGTGTGAAGACGTCGACGATCTTGTGGATGTCCTGGCTGCGGAGACGGTTCTTGTTGCCGTCCTTGATGAAGCCCTTGGATGCGTCGATCATGAAGACGCCCGTGCGGCCGACGGCGTTCTCCTTGTCCAGAACGATGATGCAAGCGGGGATGCCAGTCCCGTAGAAGAGGTTCGCGGGGAGGCCGATGATGCCCTTGATGAATCCCTGCTTGAGCAGTCGCCGGCGGATATCTGCTTCGGCGTTGCCGCGGAACAGCACGCCGTGCGGGAGGATGACCGCCGCCTTGCCCGTGCTCTTGAGCGACTTGAGGATGTGCAGCAGGAAGGCGTAGTCGCCGTTCTTCTCCGGCGGTCGACCGTACTCGAAGCGGCCGTACTCCTGCTCCAGCCCATTGCTCCAGGACTTGATCGAGAACGGCGGGTTGGCCACGGCGAAGTCGAACGTCTGGAGGGCGATCCCGTTGGTGAACTGAGGGCTCGTGATCGTGTCGCCCTTGAGGATCTCGGCGTCCTCGTTCCCGTGCAGGATCATGTTCATCTTGGACAGCGCCCACGTGGCGTTGTCCTTCTCCTGGCCGTAAATCGTGATGCCGCGTGATGTCTCGGCAGCGACCTTCAGGAGAAGCGAGCCCGAACCACACGTCGGGTCATAGACCGTCTGGTCCTGGCGGGTGTCCTTGGTGATGCCGACCACCTTGGCCAGCACGCGGGACACCTCGGCAGGGGTGTAGAACTGGCCCTTGCTCTTGCCCGACTCTGTGGCGAAGTGGCGCATGAGGTACTCGTAGGCATCGCCGAGGAGATCGTCGCCCTCTGCTCGGGAGCCTCGGAAGTCAAGGTCGCTGAAGATCGTGACCAGCTTGGACAGCCTGTCCTGGATCTCCTTGCCCTTGCCGAGCTTCTCCTCGTCGTTGAAGTCGGCGAGGTCGATGACGTTACGCAGGTCGTTCGCTTCGGCCAGCCGACTAATGATCTTGTTGAAGCGGTCGCCGATCTCCTTGTCGCCCTTCGCGGCGACCATGTCGTCGAAGGAACCGCCGGGCGGTACGTCGATGAGACTGTCGGGGTCGGCCTTGGCCTTGTCGGAGACGTACTTCACGAAGAGCAGTGTGAGGATGTAGTCCTTGTACTGGCCGGCGTCCATCCCGCCGCGCAGCTCGTCGCAGCTCTTCCAGAGCGAGCTGTAGAGGTCTGTCTTCTTGAGGGCCAAGGCTCTTCTTCCCGGTATGTCATGGCGGTCGCGCCGGCCGCCAACCCTGATGCCCGCGGCGTGACGCACGTCGCGCGGCCGTCTCCAACCGCCGATGCATGCTCCACGCAAGCGGCAGCCGAGTCCACGCAGGAAGCGTAGTAGAGAGAGCGGCCGAGCTGACCTGTATGGGAAGAGAGACACCTCGCGGCCGAGACCAAGCAGAACCGCCCGGCGAGCGGACCACAGAGCGAAGACAGCAATCAGCTGTGGCGGCCAAAGGTTGCACCTTCGCGAAGGCGCGAAGTCGTACGAGCGCCACGGAACCTGATCGGGCGATGTCAGGTGATTGCCTGACAGGCGAGGGATAGGTCCGGTAGATCTGTGCTCGTGACTGACTCCACGCCCCCCGAGGACGGCGAGCCCACCACCTTCCGCGAGAAGGCAAAGGACTGGGCCGAGAAGCACCCCAGGACGATCCTCTTCGCCAAGGCCGCAGGCACGGTTGTAGGCGTAGTCACTGTTGCGGTCCTCGCGCAGCACAACAGGGCCGAGGATGCAGACGAGTACCCCAACCACGCCGAGGGTCTCGCAGACGCCGAGGGCGTGAGGGATGCCGAGGACATCGCCGAGCAGGAACAGCCCTCCGCCTCCGACAGGGCGAGCGGTCCTCGGGACTCCGCCAAAAATCACCTGCGGAATCTCCACCCCGGCTGGAACGCCAGCGAGGAGAAGAAGGCGCAGTACAAGGAGGAGACGGGGGAAGACCTGCCTTCCGGTACCACCTGGGTTTCCCCGAAGCCCGATCTGGATGATTCATCGGAGGACGAGGCCCCGGACGAAGCGGCAGCCTGAGCACCTAGGTGGAGGTCGCCGCGGCCTCCATTCTTGTGCAGTGCTGGCCAAGGCTCTGATCACCCTCGCCCCGCCGCTGACCTGCGGAGATGCGTGCGCCTGACTGCGTGAGCGCGAGGCGCTCGTCGCCCCTGGAACCGTGGCAGAGTCCGAGCTGCTAAGACGCGGCGGTTGGGAAGGCAGGCTCAAGGGGTCATACCCCACCCCCCTCGCCTCTCCCGACTACCTGCTTCCGCCTCTACGATCCGGCTCATGATCAAGCTGTCGTGGGCTTTGGTAGCCGAGCACGTGGACGAGTGGACCGGGGACGACATCGCGCAGGGAGCGGCTGTCCTCGAAGCCAGAGTGAGTGCCGTGGTCGACACGAGCGGTATGAAGCCGGAGACCGTACAGCACTGGCGGACCACCTTCCTCGCGCCCGTGGTCGATTCCCTGCGCGCCGAGGGCACGTGCTCTCTCGCGAGGGGCGAGTTGTGGAGCAAGGCGGCCGGGCCACTCCTAGCCTGCGCATCCCCCGTCGATTGACCGCTGCCTTCTCGCGGCCAGGTCGGGCTGACTACGACGGGCCTGCGTTAGGGAGGTCCCGCATGGCCGCCTCCGTGCTGCTCTACCGTCGCGCGCGCCTCCTTCTCCCGCAGCATCGCTTCGTAGGCCGCCTCCACCTGGTCCGGCGGGAAGCCGAATCTGTTCAGGACCCACCAGATATCCTCGGCCGTCGGCTCCGGGGCCTTGGCCAGCTCGCGCTCGATCCACTCTTCCCTGGTCATCGGCTTCCTGGACTCGGATTCCTCCGCCCCGAAATCTCGTCTTGCTGGGCGCGTACAGCCGTCGACTGCGCCGCCTACTCGGCTGTCGGCGTTACCTGCAACATGTCTTGCTTCAACAGGGTGAGCGCTGAGCCTCGCTCACTCAGCCCTCGCCACCAGGGCGAACGACGTGCACACCCGCCTGAATCCCTGGTGGCCGCTGCGTCTGGTATGTGACATGCACTCGATGTCCACAGCCGCACCGTCCTCCGACGGATGCGCCGTGCATCCGCAGTGGAGGCACTCGGCCTCGAAGGTCACGTCGGTGTCCGGGTGCTGGGTGATCCAGTGCGTCACGTACCGCAGCACGGCGCGGGTCATTACTCGCTCCCGTGCGCGTCGCGCAGGTGTGCCCGCAGAGTCACATTCATGTCCGAGACCTTGGAGTAGTCCCCGACCGACCCCGCATTCACCCGCTGCACCGCAAAGCCGAGACAGTCCCGGCAGCCCGCGACGGGCTCTGGACGTACCGGCGGCAGGGACAGCGCCACCGCCTCGGACATCGTCGTCTGTGCTTCGTACGTATCGCGCATCTCGCACGCCTCCCCGCCTGGGTTCTCCGATGCCACGGCATCATTCCCGCAGACGGGGACGTCATCGAGGTTCAGTCACGTCCTGGACTAAAGATCAGGTTCGGAAGGCCGCGGCCCAGTCCGCAAGACGGTCCCGCGCGTCCTCGCCAAAGAGCGCCAGCTCCTCGTACCCGGCGAACTCGTCGAGGTACATCCGGATGTCCCGTGGGTCGCGGAAGACCATGACCCCTGTCGTCGTCTCCACGGTCGCCAAGCGCTCGTCGTAGACGGTGAACGTGTTCAGCGGGCAGCCCGGCAGCCGAGTGTCCAGGGGCAGCACGCCGAGGCGCAGGTTCGGCAGGTGGGTCAGCGACGCCAACCGGTCCAGCTGCACGGCCATGGCGGCGGGAGAGACGAACGGGGAGCGAGCAGCTTGTTCGGTGACGAGGAACGTGAACTGCTTGCGGCGGTCGTAGAGGACCTCCTGCCGCTCCAGCTTCTTCGCCACCGCGCGGCTGTGGTCACCGGGGATGTGCTCCAGGCTGGCCCGGATGTACTCCGGCGTCGACAACAGGGCTGTGAGCATGGACAGGAGGAAGAACCGGAAGTGGGCCGAGGACGCTTCCAGACCTGCCAGTTCGAGCTGCTTCTTGTCCAGGCCCTTACGACGCATCGAGCGGGCGTCCTGCCACTCCGTCGCGGCTATACGAGCCAACGCCGACACCTCGGCCACCAGCGCCGGCGGGGCCTCCAGGGCGATGAGCAGGCGCTCTATGTCCACGAGCGTGGGGCGCACCCTGCCGTTCTCGATGCGGCTCACCTTCGACTGCGACATGTTGCAGCGCGCAGCAAGCCGGTCCCCGGAGAGACCGGCCTGCTTGCGTAGCTTCCGCAGCGTGGCAGCGAGTTCCTGAGCGGACTGGCCGAGCTGCTCGGGCTCGAACGTCACGCAGTCACGTACTCCTGGAACGGAACCGACTCGGCGAGAGCGATGCGCTGATACTCCAGGAACGGGGCGGGATCACCTTCGTACAGTTCGCGCTCGATCTGCGTCCCGTCGTCGGCGTATTTCATCAGGACGACTGTGGAACGGTCGAACATCCAGAAGTCGTCGATACCTGCCAGAGGGTTCGTCCGGTCCGTGACATCGAGGATGCGGATGTCCTCCCCAACAGGAGCCTGGTGACGGTAGTAGCGCTCGAACTCGAAGCGCAGGTAGTCCGAGAGCGGACGCGTCACCACGTGGACGCGGCCGATCGTCCCGCCGGTCTCGCGGTGCCTGCGGATCAGCGCCGTCCAGTCGTCCTCATACGGGCCGGGGAACCGTTCCCCGGCGAGGAACCGGGAGAACTCGTCCGCCTCCTGTGGAACGCGGTAGACGGGGCGCGTCTCCAGCCGCCACGCCTCACTCGTGAACTCACTGAACTTCGCCTGCCACTTCTCACCAGCCAAGAGCACGGACTGCCTCCCGCAACACGCTCTCCGGAATCTCCACCAGGCCCTCCCCCTGCGGGGGCGTGAAGCCGTCGAACAGGTCTCCCTGCACCACGATGCTCCCCTTCTCGGTGCGGTACACGTTCGGGCAGTCGCCCTGTCCGCACTCCCCGCTTCCGTTGCCGTTCTTGTCGTCTCCACCCGTCAGCCGGGTCAATCCAGTGCGCTCAGACACGTGAACCCCCAAGTCCGCCGCCCCCTGCCGGAGCCGCCCAGAACGACGGTACGGACGCCATGCACGGCCGTCCATGCACTCTCGCGACTATGCGCGTTCTTGCATAAAGATGGCCCGCGAGCGGGCCGCTGAGGGCTTCGTCCCTCCGCTCCTCGCCGGGGCCGTCCCGATGCCCTGGCAGCCCCCTCAAAAGCCCAGGTCACCATCCGCCCAACGCCCTCCACAGGGTCAGCACCAAGTCAGCACGCCCCCAGGAAAAGCCCGGAATCAGCCGGAGAAAACAGGAAGGGGCCAGACCTGAAGATCTGGCCCCTGACCTGGGGTTTCCTACCCTGACCAGCCACTTCGACCGATCAAGGAATCAGGCACTACACGTTGAAGCGGAACTCGACCACGTCGCCGTCCTGCATGACGTAGTCCTTGCCCTCCATGCGGGCCTTGCCCTTGGCGCGGGCCTCCGTGACCGAGCCGCAGGCGACCAGGTCCTCGAAGGAGATGACCTCGGCCTTGATGAAGCCGCGCTGGAAGTCCGTGTGGATCACGCCCGCCGCCTCCGGGGCCGTGGCGCCCTTCTTGATGGTCCAGGCGCGGGTTTCCTTCGGGCCGGCCGTCAGGTAGGTCTGGAGGCCCAGGGTCTGGAAGCCGACGCGGCCCAGCGTGGCCAGGCCGGGCTCCTGCTGGCCCACCGACTGGAGGAGCTCCAGGGCCTCCTCGTCGTCGAGCTCGGCGAGGTCCTGCTCCAGCTTGGCGTTCAGGAAGATCGCCTCCGCCGGGGCGACCAGCGCGCTCTGCTCCGCCTTGAAGGCGTCGTCCATCAGCTCGTCCTCGTCCACGTTGAAGACGTACAGGAACGGCTTCGTGGTCAGCAGGTGGAGCTCGTGGAGGAGGTCGCCCTGCTCGGTGCCCTTCGTGATGCCCTGGGAGAAGAGCGTGTCGCCCGCCTCCAGGATCTTCTGGGCCTTCTCGACCGCCGCCAGGACCGCGACCTTGTCCTTCTGGAGGCGGGACTCCTTCGTCAGGCGGGGGACCGCCTTCTCGATGGACTGGAGGTCGGCGAGGATCAGCTCGGTGTTGATCGTCTCGATGTCGTCCTTGGGCGAGACCTTGCCGTCGACGTGGACGACGTTCTCGTCCTTGAAGGCCCGGATGACCTGGCAGATAGCGTCCGACTCGCGGATGTTGGCGAGGAACTTGTTGCCGAGGCCCTCGCCCTCCGAGGCGCCGCGGACGATGCCGGCGATGTCGACGAAGTCGACCGTGGCCGGGAGGACCCGCTGCGAGCCGAAGATGCCGGCCAGGACGGCCAGGCGCGGGTCCGGGACACCGACGACGCCGACGTTCGGCTCGATCGTGGCGAACGGGTAGTTGGCCGCCAGCACGTCGTTCTTGGTCAGGGCGTTGAACAGGGTCGACTTGCCGACATTCGGCAGACCGACGATTCCGATCGTGAGCGACACGTTGGCGACTTCCCGTAGCTGGAGGGGGCGGCGGCCCAGGAGAGGGCCACCGGACAGTTTACTTTCCGATGAGCTGCTCTCGTTGTACGCGTGTCCCCGCCCCGATCCCGCGCCCGTCGCGCCTAGCGTGGTGGGGTGGAGCAATACAGGACGCGCTCGGTGGATCACCCGCAGCGACAGCGGCAGGGACCGCGGCACTGGCACGGCCAGGTGCCCGCGCAGGGCGGGCGTCCGCGGCCCCGGCCGGCGCCGGTGCGCCGCATGCCGCGGGCCCGGCTGACCGGGCTCGGCGGCGGGCTGTTCGCCTGCGCCGCCATGGCGCTGGCGGCCGGGATCGCCTGGCTGCTCTTCGACAGCTCGCTCTTCGCGTACGGGCTCCTCTTCCTGCCCGTCTGCGCCGCCACGGCGCTGTGGGTCCGGCCCGCCGACCTGATCACGGCGCCGATCAGCGCGCCGATCGCCTTCGCCGCCGGAGTGTGGCCCCTCACGGGCGGCTCCGGCGGCTTCGGCGCCCAGCTCATGGGCGTCGTGTCGGCCCTGTCCCTGCACGCCGGCTGGCTGTACGGGGGGACGCTCGTCGCCGCCCTGATCGCGCTGGTGCGCAAGGCGGTGCTGATCGGGCGCCGCAGGCTCCCCCGCCGGACCGCCTGAGCCCGTACGCGCCGGACCGCCGGAGCCCGTACCCGCCGGACCGCCGGAGCCCGTACCCGCCGGACCGCCGGTGCCTGCCCGCCGGACCGCAGCCCGCCCAGGCTCTAGCGGTCGGCCGCCGACGTCACCCTGGCGGCCTTCGCCGCCATGGCCGCCCCCACGATGCCCGCGTTGTTCTGCAAGGCCGCGGGGACGATCTCGGCCCGGATGCCGTCGATCAGCGGCAGGAACTTCTCCGGCTTGCGGCTGACGCCGCCGCCCAGGATGAAGAGGTCCGGGGAGAACAGCATCTCCACGTGGGCCATGTACTTCTCCAGCCGCCTCGCCCAGCGCTCCCAGGTGAGCTCGTGGTCCTCCTTGGCCTTGACCGACGCCCGCGTCTCCGCGTCGTGGCCCTTCAGCTCCAGGTGCCCGAGCTCCGTGTTCGGCACCAGCCGCCCGTCGGTGAACAGGGCGCTGCCGATGCCCGTGCCCAGGGTGAGCAGGATGACCGTGCCGGTGCGCCCGCGGCCCGCGCCGTACGTCATCTCCGCGACGCCGGCGGCGTCCGCGTCGTTCAGGACGGTGACGGGCAGGCCGCCCAGGCGTTCGCGCAGCAGCGCGGCGGTGTCGACGCCGATCCACGCCTTGTCCATGTTGGCCGCCGAACGGGTGACGCCGCCCGTGACCACTCCCGGGAACGTCACCCCCACGGGGCCGTCCCAGCCGAAGTGGTCCACCACCTCGGCAACGCATCCGGCCACCCCGTCCGGGGTGGCCGGATGCGGTGTCAGCACTTTGTGGCGCTCCTGCGCCAGCTCGCCGCGGTCAAGGTCCACAGGAGCGCCCTTGATCCCGGTACCGCCGATGTCCACGCCGAAGATCTGCATGGAATCACCGTACGAAACGAAGCCGCTACTTGTCGGCGACCAGCGCAGCCGCTTCGGCGCGCAGGTCGCGGCGCAGCTCCTTCGGCAGCGAGAAGACGATCGACTCCTCGGCGGTCTTGACGATCTCGACGTCCTCGAAGCCGCGCTCCGCCAGCCACTCCAGCACCTGCTCGACCAGCACCTCCGGCACCGAGGCGCCCGAGGTCAGGCCGACCGTGGAGACGCCCTCCAGCCAGGCCTCGTCGATCTCGCTCGCGAAGTCGACCAGGTGTGCGGCGCGCGCGCCGGCGTCGAGCGCGACCTCGACCAGCCGGATCGAGTTCGAGGAGTTCTTGGAGCCGACGACGATGACCAGGTCGGAGTCCGCGCCCATGGCCTTGACCGCCGCCTGCCGGTTCGACGTGGCGTAGCAGATGTCGTCGCTCGGCGGGGAGACGAGGAGGGGGAACTTCTGCTTCAGCGCGTCGACCGTCTCCATGGTCTCGTCGACCGAGAGGGTGGTCTGGGAGAGCCAGACGACCTTGGACTCGTCGCGCACCTCGACCTTGTCGACGTCCGCGGGGCCGTCCACGATCGTGATGTGGTCCGGGGCCTCGCCGGAGGTTCCGATGACCTCCTCGTGGCCCTCGTGGCCGATGAGGAGGATGTCGAAGTCCTCCTGCGCGTACCGGATCGCCTCCTTGTGGACCTTGGTGACCAGCGGGCAGGTCGCGTCGATCGTCGCGAGCCTGCCGCGCGCCGCCTCCTCGTGCACCACCGGGGCCACGCCGTGCGCGGAGAACATCACGATGGAGCCCTCGGGCACCTCCTCCGTCCGCTCGACGAAGATGGCCCCCTTCTTCTCCAGGGTCTGGACGACGTACTTGTTGTGCACGATCTCGTGCCGGACGTAGACCGGCGCCCCGTACTGTTCGAGGGCCTTCTCGACGGCGATCACGGCTCGGTCCACGCCCGCGCAGTAGCCGCGGGGGGCGGCGAGCAGGACGCGGCGGGAAGCGGGAGCAGGGGCGGCAGCACTCATGCGGTCCATCGTACGGGGGTCTTGCGAAGGCCGGGCGTCGGCCGCCGCGCACAGACTGGGTGCAGGTGTCGGACGTCCGTACCGACCGCCCCCCGGAGGAATGATGGTGTCCGTGACGGATTCCGGTTCCAGTACGACGCCTGTGACCGCCCTGCGGCGGAGCCTGAGCTTCCGGGACCTGGTCGTCTACGGGCTGCTCTTCATCGCCCCCATGGCCCCGGTCGGGATCTTCGGCACCCTCGACGCGAAATCCCACGGGGCCGTCGCCCTCGTGTACCTCTGCGCAACCGCTGCGATGGCGTTCACGGCCTTCTCGTACGCGCAGATGGTGCAGGTGGCCCCGCAGGCCGGTTCGGTGTTCACGTACGCCCGCAAGGGGCTGGGCGAGGGGCCGGGGCTGATCGCCGGGTGGATGGCGATGCTCGACTACCTGCTGATCCCGGCCGTCGCGTACCTGTTCTGCGGGATCGCGATGAATGCGCTGGTGCCGCAGGTGTCGCGCTGGGTGTGGACGGCGCTGGCGGTGCTGGTGACGACGGCGCTCAACCTGCGGGGCGTACGGGCGGCGGCGCGTGTGGGCTTCGCCGTGCTCGCCATGGAGATCGCGGTGCTGCTGGTGTTCGTCGCCGCCGCGGGGGCCGTCCTGGTCCGGGACGGGGCGCGACGCGGCTGGCTGTCCCCGCTGACCGGGGACGGCGCGGCGGGCGGCTTCCCGGTGGCCGCGGTGCTGGGCGCGGTGTCCGTCGCGGTCCTGTCCTACCTCGGCTTCGACGCGATCGCCTCGTTCGCGGAGGAGGTGACGGGGGGTTCGCAGCGGGTGGCCCGGGCGGTGCTGTTCTGCCTGGGGCTGGCGGGACTGCTGTTCCTCGTGCAGAGCTATCTGGCGGCACTGCTGATGCCGGTGTCCTCGGCGGAGCTGGCGGCGGACCCGGCGCAGCAGGGGCCGGCCTTCTACACCGCCGTGGAGTCCTCGGTGGGCTCCTGGCTGCACGACCTGGTCGCGGTGAGCAAGGCGGTGGGGGCGGCGTTCGCGGCGCTGGCGGGGCAGGCGGCGGCCGGGCGGCTGGTGTTCGCGATGGCCCGGGAGCGGCGGCTGCCGGGGGTGCTGGCGCGGACCTCGGCCGGGACGCCGCGGCCGGCGCTGCTGGTGGCGGCCGCGGTGACCCTGGTGGCGGCGGTGTGGGCGGCCCGGCGCGACGACGGGCTCGACCACCTGGTGTCGGTGGTGGACATCGGGGCACTGGTGGCGTTCACCCTGCTGCACGCTTCGGTGGTGGGGTGGTTCGTCGTGCGCCGGGCGGTGGGCGCACCGGTCTGGTGGCGGCACCTGGTGGTGCCGGTGCTGGGCGCGGCGGTGACGGTGGCGGTGATCGTCGGGGCGTCCTGGACGGCGCAGGTGGCGGGGGCGGTGTGGCTGGCGGCGGGGCTGGGTGTACTGGCCGTCCAGCGCGGCCGACGCGCGGCGGATCCGGGGGACGCCCTCTGACCCGTGTCGGTCCCGGCCGCTAGCCTGCGTGCATGGGTCTGAATACGTCGGCCGAGGCGCCGCTGCCGGTCGGTCAGGTGTCCCGGCTCATCGGGGGCTGGATCGACCGGCTCGGGCAGGTGTGGGTGGAGGGGCAGATCACGCAGCTCTCCCGGCGGCCGGGGGCGGGGGTGGTCTTCCTGACGCTGCGCGACCCGTCGCACGACATCTCGATCGGCGTGACCTGCTTCCGCCAGGTGTACGACGAGGTCGCGGACGCCGTGACGGAGGGCGCCCGGGTCGTCGTACTGGCCAAGCCGGAGTGGTACGCGCCGCGCGGGCAGCTGTCCCTGCGGGCCACGGAGATACGGCCGGTCGGCATCGGGGAGCTGCTCGCCCGGCTGGAGCGGCTCAAGCGGTCGCTGGCCTCGGAGGGCCTGTTCGCACTGGAGCGCAAGAAGCCGCTGCCGTTCCTGCCGCAGCTGATCGGGCTGGTGGTCGGGCGGGCCTCGGCTGCCGAGCGCGATGTGCTGGAGAACGCCCGGCGGCGGTGGCCGGCGGTCCGTTTCGAGGTGCGCAACGTGGCGGTGCAGGGGGTGAATGCCGTGCCGCAGGTGATCCAGGCGGTCAAGGAGCTCGACGCCCTGGACGAGGTCGATGTGATCATCGTGGCGCGGGGCGGCGGCAGCGTGGAGGACCTGCTGCCGTTCTCCGACGAGGAGGTCGTACGGACGGTCGCGGCGGCCCGCACCCCGGTCGTCTCGGCCATCGGGCACGAGCCGGACTCGCCGCTGCTGGACCTGGTGGCGGACCTGCGGGCCTCGACGCCCACGGACGCGGCGAAGAAGGTGGTCCCGGACGTCGGCGAGGAGCTGGAGCGGGTACGCCAGCTCCAGGCCCGGGGGCTGCGCGCGGTACGCGGGCTGCTCGACCGGGAGGAGCGCGGGCTGGCGCAGGCGCTGGCCCGGCCCGTCTTCGTCCATCCGCAGCGGATGGTGGAGAGCCGGGAGGACGAGCTGGAGGCCCTGCTCGGGCGCAGCCGGCGCACGCTGGGGCATCTGCTGGACCGGGCGGACTCGGAGCTCGGGCACACGCTCGCCCGGGTGGTGGCCCTCTCCCCGGCGGCGACGCTGGAGCGGGGGTACGCCGTGCTCCAGCGGGCGGACGGGCACGTGGTCCGCTCCCCGCAGGAGGTCGCGGCGGACGAGGTGCTGCGGGCCCGGGTGGCGGAGGGCGAGTTCTCCGTACGGGTCCGCGAGTGAGGCGGGCCGCGGGGCCCGTCCGCGGCGGGGCGGGCACGGCGGATCAAGAATGCGGACACGGAAGGGCACGGGAATGACGGAAACCGGTACCTCGTTGGGGTACGAGCAGGCGCGGGACGAACTCATCGAGGTCGTCCGGAAGCTGGAGGCGGGCGGTACCTCGCTGGAGGATTCGCTGGCTCTGTGGGAGCGCGGGGAGGAGCTCGCGAAGGTGTGCCGCCGCTGGTTGGAGGGCGCCCGCGCGAGGCTCGACTCGGCGCTCGCGGCCCGTGAGGCCGAGGGCGAGGAGAGCGGCGGGCGGGACGGGCGGGACGCCTGAGGTCGGGCGGCGCGGGCAAAACGTGATTCAAGCCACTCGACGGCAGGTTTAGTTGAAAATTCGACTACTTCGGCCGTAGAGTTTCGGACATCGCTTCACCTCCGTATGGAAGAAGGCTTCCCCGATGTCTCTCGTTCTTGACTCCGCCGCCCAGGACCTGCTGTTCCGCGAGGCCCGCACCGCCAACTCGTTCTCCGACGAGCCGGTGACCGAGGAGCAGGTCCAGGCGATCTACGACCTGGTCAAGTACGGCCCCACCGCCTTCAACTCGACGCCGCTGCGCATCACCCTGGTCCGCTCCCCCGAGGCCCGCGCCCGCCTGGTGGCCCACATGGCCGAGGGCAACCAGGCGAAGACCGCCGCCGCGCCGCTCGTCGCGATCCTCTCCGCGGACAACGAGTTCCACGAGGAGCTCCCCACCCTGCTGCCGCACTTCCCGCAGGCCAAGGACGCCTTCTTCGCCGAGCGCCCGGTCCGCGAGCGGACCGCCCTGATGAACGCCGCCCTGCAGGCCGCGTACTTCATCGTCGGCATCCGCGCCGCCGGCCTGGCCGCCGGCCCGATGGCCGGCCTGGACTTCGCCGCCGTCCAGAAGGAGTTCCTGGACGACGACCACACCCCGCTGATGGTCGTCAACATCGGCAAGCCGGGTGAGGACGCGTGGTTCCCGCGCGGCCCGCGCCTGAGCTTCGACGAGGTCATCACCACCGTCTGAGCGGACATGCGAAAGGCCGCGCAACCCCGGGAGCCCGGGGTGCGCGGCCTTTTGCGCGTCTGCGCGCGCCTCCTACTGGCCCTGCTTGAACTCCAGCGCCGCCGCCATCGTGGCGAGCTCCTCGAAGGAGCCCGTCCCGGTCACCACGGTGGCGTGGCCCTGCTCCTGCCGGACCAGGGCGTCGTACTTCTCGCCCTCCCAGCGCTCCCAGGACAGGTCGCCGACCTGCTGCCGCTCACCCGTGGGCTGCGCCTGGTGGGTCACCTTGGCGACGTGCTTGGCCGAGGCGTCGCTGGTCTGCTCGATCGCCACGTACTGCCCGTGCGGGTCCAGGAAGCCGAGATGCCACGCGTGGGCGTCCTTGCGGTCGAAGCTCACCGAGGTGGCCCGCCACTGTTCGGGGAGTCCCACCGGCGCGGCCACCGGGTACGGCGCCGCGCGCCGGGCCGTGTTCGTCTCCACGCGGTAGTCGACCACGTGCGTCGGGTCGGCCTTCTCGTCATGCGGGACGAAAATGTAGATACCCGCGACCACGACACCGATCACCGCCAGCGACCGGACCATGTCCCAGACCGTCTGCTTGCCCTTCATACCTGCCACGCCACCATCGTCCCCCATGGCGGGAAGCGATCACCGCCGGGGGTCGGCGCGGCGCCCGTGCCCGTGCCCGCCCGCAATCCGAAGGCAGGCCGTACCCGAGACGACCGCAAGACGTCCGCTCAGGCCAAACGACTGACCGATATTCCGCTCATACGTGACCCGCCATGCTCAATTTGTCGACGTACCGATAGAGTCCAGTCACCCTCACTTCCCGGCCGTCGTCGTACAGAAAGGTGCGCTCCGATGACCGAGCACAACCTGCCGCCCCAGCTCGAAGTCTCTCCCGAGGCCCCCGACCGCAACCTTGCCCTGGAACTCGTCCGGGTGACCGAGGCCGCGGCCATGGCCGCGGGCCGGTGGGTCGGACGCGGCGACAAGATCGGCGCCGACGGCGCCGCGGTCAACGCGATGCGGACCCTGATCTCCACCGTCTCGATGAACGGCGTCGTCGTCATCGGGGAGGGCGAGAAGGACGAAGCACCGATGCTCTACAACGGCGAGCGGGTCGGCGACGGCTCCGGCGCCGAGGTCGACATCGCCGTGGACCCCATCGACGGCACCACGCTCAACGCCAAGGGCATGCCGAACGCGATCGCCGTCCTCGCCGCCGCCGACCGCGGCACCATGTTCGACCCGTCCGCGGTCTTCTACATGGAGAAGCTGGTCACGGGCCCCGAGGCGGCCGACTTCGTCGACATCAACGCCCCGGTCTCGGTCAACATCCGCCGTGTCGCCAAGGCCAAGAACATGGCCGTGGAGGACGTCACCGTGGTCATCCTGGACCGCCCCCGCCACGAGGGCATCGTCAAGGAGATCCGCGAGACGGGCGCCCGGATCAAGTTCATCTCGGACGGCGACGTCGCCGGGTCGGTCATGGCGGTGCGCGAGGGCACGGGCGTGGACCTGCTCCTGGGCATCGGCGGCACCCCTGAGGGCATCATCTCGGCGTGCGCGATCAAGTGCCTCGGCGGCACCATCCAGGGCAAGCTGTGGCCGAAGGACGAGGCCGAGCGCCAGAAGGCCATCGACGCGGGCCACGACCTGGACCGGGTCCTGCACACCAACGACCTGGTGTCCGGCGAGAACGTCTTCTTCGTCGCCACCGGCATCACGGACGGCGAGCTGCTGCGCGGCGTCCACTACCGCTCGGAGACCGCGACCACCTCGTCGCTGGTCATGCGCTCGAAGTCGGGCACGATCCGGCAGATCGACTCGACCCACCGCCTCTCGAAGCTGCGCGCCTACAGCGCGATCGACTTCGACCGCGCCCAGTAGGCCGCGGACGGCACACCGAAGGGGCGGTCCCGCGTGCGGCGGGACCGCCCCTTCGGTGTCCGGTGGGGCCGGTGTCCGGTGGGCCGGTGTCCGTGGGCGGAGTGGCGGAGGTGCGGGTGGGCGCGGTCGTCCGGTGAGCGCGGTCGTCCGTCGCGCGGTCCTGAGCGGGAGTCCTCCGCCTCAGCCCGCGGCGGCGATCGGGCCGGCCCCCGGGGCCTGGCGCAGTTCGGCCGCCCTGCGGCGCCGCCGGGCGAGCACGACCCGGCGCTCGGCCGCGGTGAGACCGCCCCAGACCCCGTACGGTTCGGGCTGGAGCAGGGCGTGTTCGCGGCAGGCGACCATGACGGGGCAGCGGGCACAGACGCGCTTGGCGGCCTCTTCACGGGCGAGCCTGGCCGCCGTCGGCTCCTTGGAGGGCGCGAAGAAGAGTCCCGCCTCGTCCCGGCGGCACACCGCCTCCGCGTGCCACGGCCCGTCCTCTTCCCTCGCCGGCACCCGCGGCTTCGGCACGGCCGCCGGACGCGCCCGAAGGCTCGGTATGGCGGCTACCTGCAGGGACTGATGCGGCGGATGCTGCACGGTCTACTCCTGACGACGGGTACGCAAGCGAGAGACGATGCACCTGTCCCTACCCGCTGTGCGCGCCCCTAAGCACTGCGTGCCGCCCGCGTACCGGTCCGGGGAAATGCGACCGAAATCCGCCCCGGGAACGCCGGCCGGGACGCGCACCGGCCGTCGGCCGCCGAGCGTCCGCTACCGACCGTCGAGGCGGTCGCGCTCGGTCCGGGCGAGGTCGACCAAGCGGGCGCCGGGCTTGCGGCGGGCCTCGATGTTGCCCAGGAGCGAGAAGCCCCGCACGATCACCACCGGCGCGTTCGGATCGGTGGCGGCGCCGCCCTCGCCACGCACCTCGAAGTTGCCGAGGACGCCGCCGCCGTAGCCGCGCAGCGTCACGTTCTCCGGCACCAGGACCTCGACGTTCCCGAGGATGCAGGTCACCTGGATCTCCGTGACCTGCTGGGCGAAGACCGCCTCGGTGAGGTCGATGCCGATGTCGCCCATCACGGACACCGCGCGGGTGTGCGGGCCGGGGCGCCAGCGCCCCTTGCGGGAGGCGCTGCTGCACACGGCGAGGACGGTCTCGGCGGTTCCCGCCGTCCCGGCGGACCCGGCCAGGGCGTGGGCGTGGGCGTACGAGGGGACGGCCGGTGCCGCGCCGCCGGGCGCGGGCAGGTCCCGTACGAGCACCTCCAGCTTCCCCACCGTCTTCACCGCGTACAGCGAGTCGAGGCGCTCGGCGTGCTCGTCGGCGGTCAGCCGGCCCTCGGCCAGGGCGTCGGCGAGGATCCGCGCGATCCGGTCACGGTCGGCGTCGGAGGCGCGCACCGCGGCGGGCTCGGCGGGGACGGCAGGGGCAGAGGCGGCAGGGTGCTTTTCCAGGTCCACGACAACCAGCATAGCGAGACACGATAGATCGCGATAGTCGCCGGTGAGCCCTACCTCACAGACACAGCGCTCGGCGGAGGTCCTAGGCTGGTTGACTGCGCTGCCAACGGTCGTCAGCGCTGTCTGCCGAGTGAGGAATGACTGCCGTCATGCCAGAATTTGCGTACACCGACCTGCTGCCCCTGGGCGAGGACACCACCCCCTACCGGCTGGTGACTTCCGAAGGCGTCTCGACCTTCGAGGCCGACGGCCGTACGTTCCTCAAGGTCGAGCCGGAGGCGCTGCGCAAGCTCGCCGAAGAGGCCATCCACGACATCCAGCACTTCCTGCGCCCGGCGCACCTCGCGCAGCTGCGCCGCATCATCGACGACCCCGAGGCCTCCTCGAACGACAAGTTCGTCGCCCTCGACCTGCTGAAGAACGCGAACATCGCGGCGGCCGGCGTCCTGCCGATGTGCCAGGACACGGGCACGGCGATCGTGATGGGCAAGCGCGGCCAGAACGTCCTGACCGAGGGCGGCGACGAGGCGGCCTTGTCCCGCGGCATCTACGACGCGTACACGCGGCTGAACCTGCGCTACTCGCAGATGGCCCCGCTCACCATGTGGGAGGAGAAGAACACCGGCTCGAACCTGCCCGCGCAGATCGAGCTGTACGCGACGGACGGCGGCGCGTACAAGTTCCTCTTCATGGCCAAGGGCGGCGGCTCGGCCAACAAGTCCTTCCTCTACCAGGAGACCAAGGCGGTCCTCAACGAGGCCTCCATGATGAAGTTCCTGGAGGAGAAGATCCGCTCGCTCGGTACGGCGGCCTGCCCGCCCTACCACCTGGCGATCGTCGTCGGCGGCACCTCCGCCGAGCACGCGCTGAAGACCGCGAAGTACGCCTCCGCGCACTACCTGGACGAGCTGCCGCGCGAGGGCTCCCCGCTGGGCCACGGCTTCCGCGACGAGGCGCTGGAGCAGCAGGTCTTCGAGCTGACCCAGAAGATCGGCATCGGCGCGCAGTTCGGCGGCAAGTACTTCTGCCACGACGTCCGCGTCGTCCGCCTCCCCCGCCACGGCGCGTCCCTGCCGGTCGCGATCGCGGTCTCCTGCTCCGCCGACCGCCAGGCGGTCGCGAAGATCACCGCCGAGGGCGTCTTCCTGGAGCAGCTGGAGCGCGACCCGGCCCGCTTCCTGCCGGAGACCACCGACGAGCAGCTGGCCGAGTCCTCCGACGTGGTCTCCATCGACCTGAACCAGCCGATGGACGAGATCCTGGCGACGCTGACCAAGCACCCGGTCAAGACCCGCCTGTCCCTGACCGGCCCGCTGGTCGTGGCGCGCGACATCGCCCACGCCAAGATCAAGGAGCGGCTGGACGCGGGCGAGGACATGCCGCAGTACCTCAAGGACCACCCGGTCTACTACGCCGGCCCGGCGAAGACCCCCGAGGGCTACGCCTCGGGCTCCTTCGGGCCGACCACGGCCGGGCGCATGGACTCGTACGTCGAGCAGTTCCAGGCGGCGGGCGGCTCCAAGGTCATGCTGGCCAAGGGCAACCGCTCCCAGCAGGTGACGGACGCGTGCGGCACGCACGGCGGCTTCTACCTGGGCTCGATCGGCGGCCCGGCCGCGCGCCTGGCCCAGGACTGCATCAAGAAGGTCGAGGTCCTGGAGTACGAGGAGCTCGGCATGGAGGCGGTCTGGAAGATCGAGGTCGAGGACTTCCCGGCCTTCATCGTGGTCGACGACAAGGGCAACGACTTCTTCCAGAACCCGGCCCCGGAGCCCACCTTCACCCACATCCCGGTCCGCGGCCCCGGCCTGGCGTAACACCCCGGCCGGAACCGGTCCGGCAGCTTCGGGCTCCGGGGGTGATCACCCCCGGAGCCATTCGGCCATCCGCGGATGGTGCGGTACCGGACGCTGCACCGCATCCGGTTAACGTCTCCTCCATGACACAGCTGCTCCCCACCGCCCGCGACGTGCGGGTCATCGCCCACCGCGGGGCTTCCCACGAGCACCCCGAGCACACCCTCGCCGCCTACCGGCAGGCCATCGCCGACGGCGCGGACGCGTTGGAGTGCGACGTGCGGCTCAGTGCCGACGGGCGACTGGTGTGCGTGCACGACCGGCGGGTGGAGCGGACCTCGGACGGGCGCGGGGTCGTCTCCGCCATGACCTACGAGGAGCTGTCCGCCCTCGACTTCGGCCGGTGGAAGGGCGAGGAGCACCGCGGGGCGCAGGTGCTGCTCTTCGAGGACCTGCTCAAGGAGGCGCTGGCCGCCGACCGGCCCGTCGGGCTGGCCGTCGAGACCAAGCACCCCACCCGCGCCGGCGGCCGGCTGGAGGCCGAGCTCGTGCGGGTGCTCAAGGAACACGGGCTCGCCGACGGCGCCGACGGCCTCGTCGAGGTGATGAGCTTCTCGCGGACCGCCCTGACCCGGCTGCACCGGCTCGCTCCGGGCCTGCCCGCCGTCTATCTGATCGAGCGGCCGCTGCGGCCCCTGCGCCCGCCGTTCGCGGGCCATGCCGGCCCGGGCATCGACCTCGTCCGCAGGGATCCGGGACTGGTGGGGCGGCTGAAGGCCAAGGGGCTTCGGGTGCGGGTGTGGACCGTGGACGAGACGGAGGACGTGGAGCTCTGCCTGCGCCTCGGCGTGGACACGCTGATCACGAACCGGCCCCGGGAGGTACGGGAGTACCTGCGCAGCCTGTGAGGCACGGGCTGTGGCACGGCTCCGTGGAAGACACCCGGCCGGGGTGCGCCGGCCGGGTGTGGGGGGTACGGATCTCGCGGGTACGGGTCTGGCGACGCGGGCGGCGGTTACGCGAAGCGCTGGTTCGCCGACCCGTTGCAGATCTGCAGCCGCAGCGGCTCGTGCGCCCCCGCCACGGTCAGGCACATGCCCGAGGCGGCCGCGGGCCGGACGGTGGCGCCGTCGCGGACCCACTGCTGGTTGGCTCCGCCGTGGCAGTTCCAGAGGACCAGGCCGGTGCCGGCCCCGTAGTTGGCGCCCGGGGCGTCCAGGCAGCGGTCGTGGGTGAGCTCGATGTGGACGGCCTTCCTGGCGGAGTCGTACCACCAGCCCTGGTTGCGTCCGCCGTGGCAGTCCCAGCCGAGGACCCTCGTGCCGTTGGCGCTGGAACCGCCTTCGGCGTCGAGGCAGTTGCCGTTCGCCTCGTTCTTCAGCGGCTTGTACAGCGCGTCCCAGGCGCCGGCCTGGAGGACCGGTGTCCCGGTGCTGGCCGGGTCGGCGCAGGAGGCCTCGCGCAGACCCGAGGTGTAGAGCTGGGTCAGGCAGGACGCGAAGGCGCCGTGGCCGCGGTAGTTGGGGTGGAAGGACTGCCGGGCGGTGTTCTCGTCCCACGGGAAGTGGTCGCCCAGGTCCAGGTAGAGGCCGCGGGCCCAGGCGTCCTCCATGCACACCTCGTGGCCGTGGAAGAGCCGCGAGTTGTCCAGGTAGGTGGCGCCGGAGGCGAGGGCCGCCTCGCGCATGCCCTTCTCGAAGGTGGGCACCGCGTAGTTGCGGCCCCACGTGGCGTCGGAGTCGTAGCCGGCGCAGCCTCCGGGGAGCTTGCCGGGGAAGCCCGGGTTGTCGTAGAAGTCGGGCCCGATGGGGCTGGGGTAGCCCATCACGACCAGCTTGTAGTCGGAGTCGGCGTAGCCCGCCTCGCGCATCACCGTCTTGAGGTCGACGACGGTCGACTCCACCTTCGGCTTCAGGCCGTCGACGCGCGCCTGCCAGCCGGGGCCGTACTTGGGCTCGCAGGTGCCCTGGCTGAGCACCCAGCGGGTGACGCAGTCGGTCATGACCGGGCCGAACTGGAGGTCGTCGTTGGCGCCCGCGACGAGCAGCACCATCTTGATGCGGGTGTTGCGGGCCTTGATGGCCAGGTTGTCGCTCTGGACCAGCTCGTCGGCGTACTGCTTGCTGCCGCCGATCCTGATGTTGCCGGTGTACGCGCCGGAGCAGGCCACGTTGAAGGTCAGGTCGGCCGGGATGCCGGTGCGGTGGATCGCCGTGTCGGGCGAGCGGTGGCACTGGTTGGCCGAGGTGTTGGTCGCGGGGTCGTAGTTCCCCACGCCCTCACCGGATATCTCGCTGTCGCCCAGCGAGATCAGCCCGGTCTTGCGCTCGGCGAGCGGCCGGATCGCCGGATCGCCGTAGATCCGGGTGGCCTCCGCGGCCCGGACGGCCTCCAGCTCCGGCGAGAGCGGGGTCACGGCCCCGGCTGGTGTGGCCGCCTGGGCCATGGGGGTGATGGCGGTGACGCCCCCGAGGGCGGCCGCGATCGCCGCGACGGCGGCGAAGGTAGATCTGAGCTTGGGTTTCGTGCGTGCACGTCCCATGAACGCCTCCCCGATAGCAGTGTTACCACGGGTATTTACTGGCCGGTAGGGGAGTTGGGAACAGTTTGAACAAGAGAATTGCTCAACTTTTTGAGGAGGATGTGAACATGACCGACGATCAGACCGACGGCGCGTACCGCACCGAGCACGACTCCATGGGCGAGGTACGGGTACCCGCGCACGCCAAGTGGCGGGCCCAGACCCAGCGCGCGGTGGAGAACTTCCCGATCTCCGGGCAGCGCCTGGAGCGCGCCCACATCGAGGCGCTGGCCCGGATCAAGTCCGCCGCCGCCGAGGTGAACGCCCGCCTCGGCGTGGTGGACGAGGACGTCGCGCGGGCCATCCGGTCCGCCGCGGCAGAGGTGGCCGAGGGCCGGTGGGACGAGCACTTCCCCGTGGACGTGTTCCAGACCGGCTCCGGGACCTCGTCCAACATGAACACCAACGAGGTGATCGCCACCCTGGCGACCGAGCGGCTCGGGCGCGAGGTGCACCCCAACGACCACGTCAACGCCTCGCAGAGCTCCAACGACGTGTTCCCGTCCTCCATCCACATCGCCGCGACCGCCGCCGTCACCGGCGAGCTGATCCCGGCCCTGGAGCACCTCGCGACCGCCCTGGAGCGCAAGTCCGACGAGTTCGCCGAGGTGGTCAAGGCGGGCCGCACCCACCTGATGGACGCCACACCGGTGACACTGGGCCAGGAGTTCGGCGGGTACGCCGCCCAGGTGCGCAACGGAGTCGAGCGGCTGCACTCGGCCCTGCCCCGGCTCGCCGAACTGCCGCTCGGCGGGACGGCGGTGGGCACGGGGATCAACACGCCGCCCGGATTCTCCGCGGCCGTCATCGCAGAGGTGGCCGGGGCGACCGGGCTGCCGCTGACCGAGGCCCGCAACCACTTCGAGGCCCAGGGGGCGCGGGACGCGCTGGTGGAGACCTCGGGCGTGCTCCGTACGATCGCCGTCTCGCTCACCAAGATCTCCAACGATCTGCGCTGGATGTCCTCGGGCCCGCGTACGGGATTGGCCGAAATCAATCTGCCCGACCTGCAGCCCGGCTCCTCGATCATGCCCGGGAAGGTCAATCCGGTGATCCCGGAGGCGGTGCTCATGGTCGCCGCACAGGTCACCGGGAACGACACGGCGGTCGCCGTCGCGGGTGCGGCGGGCAACTTCGAGCTCAATGTGATGCTGCCGGTGATGGCGAGGAACCTCCTGGAATCGATCCGGCTCCTCGGCAACGCGAGCCGCCTGCTGGCCGACCGCACGATCGACGGGATCACCGCCAATGCGGCCCGGGCCAGGGAGTACGCCGAGTCCTCGCCCTCCGTGGTGACCCCGCTGAACCGGTACATCGGCTACGAGGAGGCGGCCAAGGTCGCCAAGAAGTCCCTTGCGGAGCGGAAGACGATCAGGGAGGTCGTCCTGGAGTCCGGCTACGTGGACCGCGGGGACCTCACCCTGGAGCAGTTGGACGAGGCCCTGGACGTCCTGCGGATGACCAGGCCCTGAAAACGTCACTGGGCAGGGGCCGGATTCGGTCGTTTCCCGTCCCCGAACACCTCCGTGACCTGCACCGCAGCGGGCGCGGGGGCCCCCGCCCTAAGATCTGCGCATGACAGGGACGGCAGGCCGCGGGGGCGGCGACGCGCAAGGCACCCGCTGGCGGCCGGGGGAGCAGATCCTCTGGCGCTACCGCGACCACGCCCCGGGGTTGAAGGGCGCGGTCCACATCTGCCGTCCGGTGACCGTCGTGCAGGACACCGACGACCTCCTGGCGGTGTGGATGGCCCCCGGCACCGAGTGCGTCAAGCCGGTGCTCGCCGACGGCACTCCCGTCCACGAGGAGCCGCTCGCCACCCGCTACACCGCGCCGCGCACGACCGTGCGCTCGCGCTGGTTCGGCGCGGGGGTGCTGAAGCTGGCCCGGCCCGGCGACCCCTGGTCGGTGTGGCTGTTCTGGGAGCACGGCTGGCGGTTCAAGAACTGGTACGTGAACCTTGAGGAGCCCCGGACGCGGTGGGCCGGCGGGGTCGACTCCGTCGACCACTTCCTGGACATCTCCGTCTACCCGGACCGCACCTGGGAGTGGCGCGACGAGGACGAGTTCGCGCAGGCGCAGCGGTCCGGTCTGATCGACGCGGAGCAGGCGCGGCAGGTACAGGAGGCCGGACGCGCGGCGGTCGACCTGATCACGGCGTGGGGGGCGCCGTTCCGTGACGGCTGGCAGGACTGGCGGCCGGACCCGGCGTGGGGGGTTCCGGTGCTGCCCGAGGACTGGGACCGCACTCCGGCACATATGACCTCATGAGACCCTTGATGCGCCCCCGGGGAGCAACCGTAAGATCTCCCTCCGCAAGGCCGGGCGCGCACGCCGCGACCGGTGGGTGCATCCGTAAAGATCGTGCCGTACGCGGGACTTGACCGGAGGTCAGCGCAGAGCGGGAGGTAACGAGCGGGACGCGGAACCGCGGGTGATGGTGCCCCCGCCGCTGAGCGGGTATACCGCGACTGACCGAGTTGAGTGCAGCGCACATCGAGCGCAAACGGACGGAATTCCACGCGTGACGGAGTACCCCACCTCGCAGGAGGGCCCGCAGCCCGCCGCCATTGCCTCCGGCGGTGGGACGGACGAGCCCGGCCGCGGCACGGCCGGCGCCGCCGGCGGAGGGACCGACGAGCTGGGCCACGGCAAGGCCCCCGTCCCGGCCGCCGAGGCCGTACGCGGCGCTGCCCGCGACGCCGGGCGCCCGCACGCGGAAACCGACGGCGAGGCGTCCTGGCCGGCCCCCGAGGCACCGGTCGGCGGGCGGGGCGCGGAGGTCCCGCGGCCCCGCACCCGCGGCGTCGGCGGCTCCCGGGGACGCGACGGCGCGGCGGCGAAGAACGCGGCCCGCGGCCCGGCGGCACCCGACGGCCAGGACCCCGCGCCGGGCGGCGGCCGGGCGGCCGGTGAGGCGGCGGCCGACGGAGCCGGGATACCGGGCGGCACGCGCGAGCTCGCGGCGGCCCGCAGCGCATCGGCAGCCCCCGGCGGCACGGGCAGCAGCACGGGCGGCGGCGCGGGCGGCAGCGGCGAGGAAAACGCGGTCGACGGGTGGGACCACGACATCGACGTCCAGGGCGGGACAGCCGGGCAGGCCGAGGCCGGGGACGGCCCCGCGGGGCGGGCCGGGCGCACGGCGCAGGAGGTCGCCGACCTGCCCACCGGGCAGGGCGGCCAGGACGGGAGCGGCGGGAGCGGCGCCGCGGCCGGCGGCGGAGTGGCCCGCAGGGAAGGGGACCGGCTGCGCTTCGTCGGGGCCGCCACCCGGCGCATCGCCCGCGGCATCGACCTCGACGAGATCGTGCTCGGGCTGTGCCGGGCCACCGTGCCGACCTTCTCGGACGCCATCCTCGTCTACCTGCGGGACCCGCTGCCGGTCGGGGACGAGCGTCCCGTCGGACCGGTGGTGTTAAGGCTGCGCCGCACCGACCGGCTCCGCCCGATCGACGACCTGACCGGAGCCCTGACCGCGTCGGCAGCGGGCACCCCGGGAGCCGAGGGTGCCGGGCCCGCGGTGGCCGCGGGCGCCGGAGGCGAGCTCGACTTCAGCCAGCTGCCGATGGTCGGCCCGCAGGGTGACCTGCCCGCCGCCGAACTGTGCGAGATCCGCCCCGGCGGGGCACTCGCCGAAGTCCTGCGCGGCGTACGGCCGGTCTTCGAGTCCGCCGTCGGCGCGAAGGACGCCCTTCCGGAACTGCTGGGCGCCGAGCACCCCGTACCGCGCGGCCGGCGGGCCATCCTCGCGCCGCTCCGCGGCCGGCGCCGCGTCATCGGCGCGGCCGTGTTCCTGCGCAGCCCCGAACGGCCCGCCTTCGAGCAGAACGACCTCCTGGTCGCCGCCCAGCTGGCCACCCACACCGCACTCGGCATCGACAAGGCCGTGCTGTACGGCCGCGAGGCGTACATCGCCGACGAGCTCCAGCGCACCATGCTCCCCGACAGCCTGCCCCAGCCGACCGGCGTCCGGCTCGCCTCGCGCTACCTGCCCGCCGCCGAGACGGCCCGGGTCGGCGGCGACTGGTACGACGCCATACCGCTGCCCGGCAGCCGGGTCGCGCTCGTCGTCGGCGACGTGATGGGCCACTCCATGACCTCGGCCGCGATCATGGGCCAGCTCCGGACCACGGCGCAGACGCTGGCCCAGCTCGACCTGCCGCCCGCCGAGGTCCTGCACCACCTGGACGAGCAGGCGCAGCGCCTCGGCTCCGACCGCATGGCCACCTGCCTGTACGCCGTCTACGACCCGGTCTCGCACCGGATCACCATCGCCAACGCCGGCCACCCGCCGCCTGTGCTCCTGCACCTCGGCGGCCGTGCCGAGGTGCTGCGCGTGCCCCCCGGCGCACCCATCGGGGTCGGCGGCGTCGACTTCGAGGCCGTGGAGCTGGACGCGCCCGCCGGGGCCACGCTGCTGCTCTACACCGACGGGCTGGTCGAGAGCCGGCTGCGGGACGTGTGGACCGGCATCGAGCAGCTGCGCGAGCGCCTGGCCACCACCGCGCAGCTGACCGGCCTCGACCATCCGCCGCCGCTGGAGGCGCTGTGCGACGACGTCCTGGACATGCTGGGCCCCGGCGACCGGGACGACGACATCGCCCTGCTCGCCGCCCGCTTCGACGGGATCGCGCCCAGTGACGTGGCGTACTGGTTCCTGGACCCGGAGGAGACCGCTCCGGGCCGGGCCCGCCGGTTCGCCCGCCGCGCGCTGACCCGGTGGGGCCTGGAGGACCTCCAGGACTCGCTGGAGCTGCTGGTCAGCGAGGTGGTGACCAATGCCGTCCGGTACGCGGAGCGGCCCGTCACGCTGCGCCTGCTGCGTACGGACGTACTGCGCTGCGAGGTCGGGGACGACTCCCCGCAACTGCCGCGCCAGCGCCGGGCGCGGGACACCGACGAGGGCGGCCGCGGCCTTTTCCTCGTCAACCGCATGGCCCGCCGCTGGGGAGCGACCCGGCTGAGCAGCGGCAAGGTGGTCTGGTTCGAGCTCCCGCTGCCGGGGGCGAACGACCGCCGCTGACCCGCCCCGTATGCGAAGACCGCCGCCCCGCAGCACGGATGCTGCGGGGCGGCGGTCGTATACGGGCGCGCCTACGGTTCCTGGTTCACCACGGGCGGGAACGGCGGGTTCGGCGGGCTCTTGGTCGGGTCGGGCTTCCCCGAGCTCTTGCTCGGGTCCGGCTTCGGCGGGCTCTTGCTCGGGTCCGGGGACGGCCCGCTCTTGCTCGGGTCCGGGGACTGCGGCGGGTGGCTGCTGCTGCTCGGCGACGGGCTCGACTGGCTCGACGAGCTCGACGGGGAGGTGCTGCGGCTCGGTACGACCGGCGTCCCCATGTCGGCCTCGTCCAGGTCGAACTCACCGGTCTTGACGCCCTTGAGGGCAGCCAGCGTGTACGCCTTCCAGATCTCCGCGGGGAAGCTGGAACCACCGGCTCGGCCACCGCCGGCGGTACCGGTCAGGGTGACCTGCTTGGCGGTGCCGGGCTCCTCGCCGAACATCGCGACGACGGTGACGAGCTCCGGGGTGTACGCGGTGAACCAGGCGGCCACGTTGGACTCGGTGGTGCCGGTCTTGCCGGCGGCCTCGTAGGCGGAGCTCTTGACGGCCTTGCCGGAGCCGTCGTTGACGACGCCGGTGAGCACCTTGGTCACCGTGTCGGCGGTCTCGCGGGTGATGGCCTGGCCCCCGACGGACTCGACCGGCGTGAACTGGCGGTCGGCGTGCTTGGCGCTCTTGATCATGGTCGGGGTGACCTTCTTGCCGTGGTTGTCGAAGGTGGCGTAGACGCCCGCCATCTCCACGGTGTTGGCGCTCATGGTGCCCAGCGACATGGCCGGCTTGTCCTCGGGCCAGCCGTCGCGGTCCTTCATGCCGAGCTGGAGGGCCGTCTTCTTCGCGACCGGCGGCTTCACGTCCACGATCATCTGGGCGTAGACCGAGTTCACGGAGTAGTTGGTGGCCTCCTGGACCGATATCTCCTTGCCGTAGTCCTTGTCGTCCTGGTTCTGCGGGTTGAAGGGGACCTTGCTGCCGACGACGGGGCGCTTGCTGGTGCCGTCGTAGAGCGTGCTCGGCTTGATCGGCCTGCCGTCCTGCGTGGTCGACTTGTTCTCCAGTGCGGCGGCCAGCACGACCGGCTTGAAGGTCGAGCCCGGCTGGAAGTCGGTGCGCAGGGCGTTGCTCGACCAGTGGTCGGACAGGCCGGTGCCGCCGTACATGGCGACGATGTGGCCGGTCTTGGGGTCCACGGAGGTGGCGCCCGCCTGGACGCTCGCGTCGACGGGCCGGTCGTTGCGCTTGAGCTGGGACTCCAGCTCGTCCTGGACGGCCTGTTCCAGCGCCGCCTGTTTCTTCGGCTCGATGTTGAGGACTATCTCCCAGCCGCCGGCCTTGAGCTGAGCTTCCGTCATGTTCGTCTGGCGCCGCAGCTCGGCGTCGGCCGCCTGCTTCAGGTAACCCTTCTGGCCCTCCAGGCCGGGGGTGGCCTTGGGCTTGATCGGCTCCTTGAAGGTCAGGGTCTTGCGCTTCTCGGCGTCGAGCTTGCCCATCTCGACCATGTTGTCGAGGACGCCGTTGAAGCGGACCATCGCCAGCCGCTTGCCGTTGTCGCCGGCCACGGCCCAGTCGTACTGGCTGGGGGCCTGGAGGACGGCGGCCAGGTAGGCGCCCTGCTCCAGGCTCAGCTTGTCGACGTCGACGCCGTAGTACGCCTGGGAGGCGGCCTGGATGCCGTAGGCTCCGCGCCCGAAGTAACTGGTGTTCAGGTACCCCGCGAGGATCTCGTCCTTCTCCATGCGCCGGTCGACCTTGAGGGAGATCACCAGCTCCTTGAGCTTGCGGGTCGGCGTCTGGTCCTGGTTCAGGTAGAAGTTCTTGACGTACTGCTGGGTGATCGTCGAACCGCCGGCCTTGCCCTTGCCGGTGACCGTGTTGAACACGCCGCGTGCGACACCGAGGAAGTCCACGCCGCGGTCCTTGTAGAAGGACTTGTTCTCGATGGCGATGAAGGCGGTCTGGACTTCCTTCGGGACCCGGTCGATCGCCACGATCTCGCGGTTCATCTTCCCGTCGCGGGCCATGAGCGAGCCGTCGGCGTACTTGTAGATGTTGCTCTGCTGGATGGCCTCGGCGTTCGGGTCGGGCTCGTCCACGTAGAAGTAGAGGGCGACCAGCGCGGCCATGCCGAGCAGGATCATCCCGAAGAAGGCCCCCAGGATCTTCTTCCAGGTGAAGAAGCGGCGTATGCCGGTCGGCTTGCCGGCGCGCCCCTCTCCGGTGGCGCGCCCGCGCGGCGCCCGCCGCGCACTGCGCTGCTGCTGCGCCTTGCGCGCATCTGCTCGGCCCATCGCTCCCGCTCCGCTCGATTACCCCCCGACGTCAGCTCAGCAAGCTAACACCGCAGGTTGTGACAAAGGTTGGCCAAGCAAGGCCAATATCGGTCATTTCGGACGTGAGAATCAGCACCCACATCAAGGGAACCGACGCACAGAAAGCGCATAGGGTTGCGGCGCCCCGAAAAAGTGATATCACTTTGCTAGGCGGTCCAAGAGATCGCGACCTAGCGAAACGGGGCAGATGATGACGAACACGGCAGGCACGGCCGGCACGGCCACAGAGGTACGGGAGTTCACGGCCCGCAGCGTGGGCGGCGGGCTGGCGCTGCTGCTCGGCCTGTTGGGCGTGCTCGCCGGGGCCGCGTTGATCGCCCTCGGTACGGGCGCCGACGACAGTGCCGCCCAGCCGGCCCTCATCGTGCCCGGCGTGCTGCTGATCCCCCTCGCGGTCATGGCGATGAGCGGCCTGAACACCGTGGCACCCGGTGAGGCCCGGGTGGTCCAGCTCTTCGGCCGCTACCGCGGGACGATCCGCACGGACGGCCTGCGCTGGGTCAACCCGCTGACCTCCCGCAGGAAGGTCTCCACCCGCGTCCGCAACCACGAGACGGCCGTCCTGAAGGTCAACGACGCGTACGGCAACCCGATCGAGCTGGCGGCGGTCGTGGTCTGGAAGGTCGAGGACACCGCGCGGGCCATATTCGAGGTGGACGACTTCACCGAGTTCGTCGAGACCCAGGCCGAGGCCGCCGTGCGGCACATCGCGATCGAGTACCCCTACGACGCGCACGAGGAGGGCGGCCTGTCGCTGCGCGGCAACGCCGAGGAGATCACCGAAAAGCTGGCGGCGGAGCTGCGGACCCGGGTCGAGGCGGCCGGCGTCCATGTCATCGAGTCCCGCTTCACGCATCTCGCGTACGCTCCGGAGATCGCCTCCGCGATGCTCCAGCGCCAGCAGGCGGGTGCGGTCGTGGCGGCCCGCAAGACGATCGTCGAAGGGGCGGTCGGCATGGTCGAACTGGCCCTGACCCGGCTGGCCGAGGAGGACATCGTGGACCTGGACCCGGAGCGCAAGGCCGCCATGGTCTCGAACCTGATGGTGGTCCTGTGCGGCGACCGCGCCGCCCAGCCCGTCGTCAACACGGGCACCCTCTACCAGTGAGCCCCGCCGGCGAGCCGGAGCAGGAGCCGCAGCAGGGCGCGAAGGCGGCGCGGCAGGCGCGCAAGCAGGTGCTGCTGCGGCTCGACCCGCAGGTGTACGACGCCCTCGCGCGCTGGGCGGGGGAGGAACTGCGCAGCGCCAACGCGCAGATCGAGTTCCTGCTCCGCCGCGCCCTGTCCGAGGCCGGCCGCCTCCCGGGAACGGCCGCCCCGATCCGCCCGCGCGGCCGCCCCCGCTCCTCGGACTGACGGCCGGTCCCCGCGCAGGGGACGGGCGGTCCTAGGAGCGCCGGTCCGGCCGGTTCAGCAGGACGAAGCCGTCCCGCTGGGCGACCGACTTGTAGCCCCGGCTGCGGGCCTGGGCGAGGGAGATGGACTCGTCCCTCAGGGAGAGGGGCCAGCGCTTGTCCGGGGCCACCCGGGTGTCCACCATGATCCACTGCGGCTCGGGGCGGCTCTCGGGCCAGCCGAAGAGGCTCACGCTCGTACGGTTGGCCAGGTGCGGCACCAGCGCGTCCGACGCCTGCACCGTGGCCCCGTCCGGGATCCGGGCCATCAGGTGCTGCGCCACCACCGCCCGGGGGTCGTCGCGCCAGAACTCCGCCTTGGCCATCCGCCCCACCGCGTACACCGGCAGCAGCAGCAGGCACACGCCCGCAATGCCCACCAGGGCCCGCCGCAGGCCTGCCGGGCTGGTGCCGCGGCGGCCGAGGGCGTCGATGAGCGCGGCGAAGACGATCGGCATGAGGGTGAGCGAGTAGTGGTAGCCGGTGGTCCAGTGGGGCCAGTAGTCCGAGACGCCCCGCCACACCAGGGACGGCACGGCCACCAGCACCAGGGGTGAGCGCAGGGCCAGGAAGAGGGTGGGGGCGAACACCATCATCAGGGTCGTCACCTTGGTGTCCGGGGTGACGAGCCCGATGGTGAGCTTGTACAGCAGCGCCCCGAAGCCGCCGCCCCCACCGGCCCCGGAGCCGCCGCCCAGGAACGAGGCGTAGAAGTAGGACCCGTTCGGGTTCAGGGCCGGCAGCACCACCAGCATGGCCAGGGCCGTGCAGGCCGCGCCCGCCACGGCCAGGGCGATCCCGGCCCGGCGCCCGCCGCGGCCCGCGCGCCAGGCGATGACCAGGCCGATCACGGCCACGGTGAGCCCGAGGTCCTCCTTCACCAGCACCAGCGGCACGGCCCAACAGGCCGCGGCGCGCAGCCGTCCGCTGCCCAGCGCGCTCAGGGAGCAGGCCAGCAGCGGGACGGCGAACACCCACTCGTGGAAGTCGAAGGCCGCGGCGTTCGCGATGCCCCACGAGAGCCCGTAGCACAGCCCGATCATCGCGGCGGCCGGCGAGCCCAGCGTCCGGCGCGCCCACAGGGTCAGCGGCAGCACGCTCACGGCGATCAGCCCCGCCTGTGCCATCAGCAGGGTCCTCGCCGACGGCGCCAGCCAGTACAGGGGCGCGAGCAGGGCCAGGATCGGGGAGAAGTGGTCGCCGAGGACGGGGAAGCCCGCTCCCTTGACCTCCGAGACGGGCAGGTGGCCCTCGGCGTAGGAGCGGACGGCCTGTTCGAAGATGGCCAGGTCGAAGCTGTGCGAGCCCAGTTGCTCGTGGATGCGCAGCGACAGGGTCGCGTAGAGGAGGAAGAGTCCCGACACCAGGGCCCACATCCACCACGCGGGCCCGGACGGCTGGTCGGTGGGGCCGGTGGACGGCTCCGGGTTCCGGTACGGGGCACCCGACTGCTGGGGCGGGAGCGCGGGGAGGTCGGTGGGGGGTGCGTGCATGGCGCGCCTTTCGAGAGCAGGGCCCGTTGCCCTCAAACTGCCAGCCGCTCCCGGACCCCGCTCCGAGCCGGGGCGCGGCGGCCCCGAGTCCCTACGAATGGCGCATCCCGACGGCGGGCCGCCCGGCGCGGCAGGCCCTGCGCGGCGGACCGCCCGGCGCGACGGGCCCTGTGCAGCGCCGGCCGCCCGGCGCGACGGGCCCTACGCGGCGGGCCAGACGGGCAGCGGACGCACGGCCTCCCGCAGCGCCGCGGCGACGGCGCGGAACTCCTCCTGCCGGGCGGTTCCCGTCCGCATGGCCAGGGCGATCCGCCGTGAGGGGGCCGGCTCGGCGAAATACCCGGTGGCCAGGTACTCGTTGCGGGCGGTCTCCAGCCGCAGCGCGGTCCGCGGCAACAGCGTCACCCCGAGCCCCCCGGCGACCAGTTGTACGAGGGTGGACAGTCCGGCGGCGGTCGTGGTGACGTCCGCCCCGTCGGCCCTCCCGGCCTCCCGGCAGATGTCGAGGGCCTGGTCCCGCAGGCAGTGCCCCTCGTCCAGCAACAGCAGCTGGAGGTCCCTCAGTTCTTCCCGCGGGATGTCCCTGCGCCCGGCCAGCGGGTGCTCGCGCGGCGCGAGCAGGACGAAGTCCTCGTCGAAGACGGGAAGTTCGGTGACCCCGGGCACCCCCAGCGGCACGGCGAGCAACAGCAGGTCGAGGCGCCCGGCCGCCAAGCCCTCCAGCAGCGAGGCCGTCTGCTCCTCGTGCACCTGGAGGTCCATGCCGGGATAGCGGCGGTGGAAGAGCCCGAGCACCGTCGGCAGCAGGTAGGGGGCCACCGTGGGGATCACCCCGAGCCTGAGCACCCCGGTGAAGGGCGCCCGCACCGCCTCCGCCTCCTCCAGCAGTGCGCCCATCGCGTCGAGCACCGCCCGCGCGCGGGCCGCGATCCGCTCGCCGGCCGGGGAGAGCAGCACCTTGCGGGTGGTGCGCTCCAGCAGCTGGACGCCGAGCGCCTCCTCCAGCGCGGAGACGGCCCCGGACAGGGCCGGCTGGCTCATCCCGATCGACGCGGCGGCGTCCCGGAAGTGCAGGTACTCGGCGACGGCCGCGAAGGCGCGCAGCTGCGCGAGCGTCGCCTGCTTCGCTCCCCTGTTACCGACAGCCACTGATAGGTACCTCCGATCACCTGTCGCAAGAGTAGCTATTTCTGTAATCAATGCAGCTGTGTCAGCATGTGAGATCCGTCCAACCCTCTCGGAAAGCCCCCAAAAGGGTTCCTTTCCTGTCCGCAAGGAGAGCACGTGCTCACTGTCGGTGACAAGTTCCCCACCTACGATCTGACCGCCTGCGTCTCGCTTGAGGCCGGCAGCGAGTTCGCCCAGATCGACCACAAGACCTACGAGGGCAAGTGGCGTGTGGTGTTCTTCTGGCCGAAGGACTTCACCTTCGTCTGCCCGACCGAGATCGCCGCGTTCGGCAAGCTGAACGAGGAGTTCCAGGACCGCGACGCCCAGATCCTCGGCGTCTCCGGCGACTCCGAGTTCGTCCACCACGCCTGGCGCAAGGACCACGCCGACCTGCGCGACCTGCCCTTCCCGATGCTGGCCGACTCCAAGCACGAGCTCATGCAGGCCTGTGGCGTGCAGGGCGAGGACGGCTTCGCGCAGCGCGCCGTCTTCATCGTCGACCAGAACAACGAGATCCAGTTCTCGATGGTGACCGCCGGTTCCGTGGGCCGTAACCCCAAGGAGGTCCTGCGGGTCCTCGACGCCCTGCAGACCGACGAGCTGTGCCCCTGCAACTGGACCAAGGGCGAGGACACCCTCGACGCCGGCGCGCTGCTGGCCGGTGAGTGACGGATGTCCCTCGACTCCCTCAAGTCCGCCATACCGGACTTCGCCAAGGACCTGAAGCTGAACCTCGGTTCGGTCATCGGCAACCAGGACACCCTGACCGGGCAGCAGCTGTGGGGCACGGTCCTGTCCTGCGCGATCGCCGCCCGCTCCCCGCGCGTCCTGCGTGAGCTGGAGCCGGAGGCGAAGGCGGCCCTGTCGCCGGAGGCGTACACCGCCGCCAAGTCCGCCGCCGCGGTCATGGCGATGAACAACGTCTTCTACCGCACCCGCCACCTGCTCTCCGACCCGGAGTACGGGACCCTGCGGGCCGGTCTGCGGATGAACGTCATCGGCAACCCCGGCGTGGAGAAGGTCGACTTCGAGCTCTGGTCGCTCGCGGTCTCCGCCATCAACGGCTGCGGCCAGTGCCTGGACTCGCACGAGCAGGTCCTGCGCAAGGCCGGTGTCGACCGCGAGACGATCCAGGAGGCCTTCAAGATCGCCTCGGTGATCCAGGCCGTCGCGGTCACCCTCGACGCCGAGGCCGCCCTCGCCGCCGAGTAGCCGTACGCGCACGAGCCGGGCCCCCGCAGCCGATCCGGCCGCGGGGGCCCTTTCGCACGTTTCGGGTGGCATATGGCTTGCAGGACACCGGGCGCCGGCAAGAACGTCCGCGTACACCTCCTGACCGATCCCGTCGGCGAGGGCTACGACCACCACACGCTCTACGCCGCCGGCCGGCAGCTCACCCTGCCCGACTCCATCGGCGCCAAGGTCACCCTCGACGCCGCCGCCCTGCTGGAAGCCGGCGGTTGCCGGGTCGCCGGGCCCGACGCGGCCGGCTGAGGGCCTCGGCCGTACGCCGGATCATGTCCTCAGGGCCGTCATCAGCGCGCGCATGTCCTCGATCATCGCCGCCTGGACGGCGTCCACGTCCGGGCTGCTGTCCGCGTCCTCCCCGAACCACTCCACGCCGAGCGTGAAGACAGCGCCGCCGTCGAGCACTTGGAGCCGCAGGCCCTGGGTCCGCCGGTTCATCAGCGCCCGTTCACCGAGCCCGGGGACCTGCTCCGCCGCGACGCCGGAGTCCGCCATCTCCACGATGCCCGCGCCGCCGGCCGGGCTCGCGCCGAACTCCGTACGGGGATCGGCCTTCTTGTGCAGCTGGACCGCCACCTCGGCCTGGTAGGACAGGGCGCCCTCGACGTACGGGGTGTGGTACCCGCAGTACGACCAGTCCAGCACGGGGTGCTCGCCCTGGCGCGCAGAGCTCCCGGTGAGCTGCACCGTGGTGCGGGACAGCGCGGTCAGCGGCATCTCGCACAGGTCATCGCCGTGCCGGTACGCGATCCGCGGCGCATCGGCGTAACGATCCTGCGCCGCCAGGACCCCCGCCCAGACCGCCGAGGCCAGGACGGCACCGCCGAGCGCCCACCACCAGGCGCCCCGCGGCCCCCGTACGCGGTCGGGCACCGTGTCGGGCCGTGCCTCCTCGGGCAGCCGCCCCTCGTCCCACTCCCCCGCTAATTCAGGCTCACTGATCACGAACGGCCTCGTGAGCGGCCGCGTCCAGCGCCGTCGAGCCGTGCGGCGCGGGGCCGACCGGCGCGGCCCCGTGGCGCAACTGGTCCCGGGAGTACGCCCTCAGGTAGACCACCACCGTATTGGTGACGGCGACCAGCGGGACCGCGACGACCGCGCCGCCGATGCCCGCGATCATGCCGCCTGCGGCCACCGACAGCACCACGGCGAGCGGGTGCACCCGTACCGCCCGGCCCAGGATGAAGGGCTGCAGCACGTGCCCCTCGATCTGCTGCACGGCCAGGACCACGGCCAGCACCAGCAGGGCGCTGACCGGGCCCTGGGTCACCAGCGCGACCACGACGGCGAGGGCTCCGGAGACCACCGCGCCCACGAGCGGGATGAAGGCGAACAGGAAGATGAAGACGGCGAGCGGCACCGCCATCGGCACCTTGAGGAAGTAGATGCCGAGGCCGATGAAGACCGCGTCGATGAGCGCGACGAGGACCGTCCCGCGGACGTACGCGGTCAGGGTGCGCCAGGCCCGCGGGCCCGCGCCCGCGACACCCGGCCGGGCCGCGCCCGGGACCAGGCCGAGCACCCAGGTCCAGATGCGCTTGCCGTCGTAGAGCAGGAAGAGGGTCGAGAACATCGAGAGCAGGATCCCGGTCAGCACCTCGACGAGGACGGTGACGCCCTGCAGACCCGCGGAGGTGATCTGCTCGGTGTTGGTGCCGATCGTCTCGCTGAGGTTCTTCGCGATGTCGTTGATCTGCTTCTCGGTCACGTGGAACGGACTGTCCAGCGCCCAGGCCTTGAGCTCGTTGATGCCCTCGCGGACGCGTGCGGAGAGGTCGTCGAGGTTCTCCATCACCTGCCACACGACGAACCAGCCGACCAGCCCGATGACGACGAAGCCGAGGATCGCGGTGACGGCGGTGGCCAGACCGCGGGGCAGCCCGAGGCGGCGCAGCCGGACCACGAACGGCTGCAGCAGGGCGGTGACCAGCAGGGCGGCGGCGAAGGCGAGGACGACCAGGCGGACTTCGCTGATCACCTTCATCAGCACCCAGAGCATCCCGGCGAGCAGCAGCAGCCGCCAGCTGACCTCGGCGGCGACGCGCATGCCCCAGGGGACCACGCTCACCGGGTCGGGGCGCTCGCGCGGGGCGTGGTGGCCCGGGTGTTCGGAGCCGGCTTCGGCGCCGGAACCGTGTCCGGGCGCGGCGGCGTGGGCCGGTACGCCGGCGCGGGCGGTGACCGGGGCTTCGCCGCGGGTCTCCGCGTCCACCTCGGCACGCCACTGTTCGAGCCGGGCCTCCATGCGGCTCAACCTGCTCCCGAGCCGGCCGAGCCAGCCTGCCCTCTTCGCCATCATTTTCCCTCTCCCCCGCCCGTGGACACCTCGGATGACCGTACACGCGGGAAGCCCCGCACCGTAGGACGGTGCGGGGCTCCCGGAGGTTGAGCGACGGCTGTCGGCTAGTACCAGCCGTTGGCCTGGTGGAAGCTCCAGGCGCCACAGGGGCTGCCGTAGCGGCCGTTCATGTAGTTCAGGCCCCACTGGATCTGCGTGGCCGGGTTGGTGCGCCAGTCGTCGGCGACCGAGGACATCTTCGAGCCGGGAAGCGCCTGGACCAGACCGTACGCGCCCGAGGACGAGTTCACGGCCTTGTAGTTCCAGGTCGATTCCTGGTTGACGATGTTGGAGAAGCACTGGAACTGCCCCGCGGGGACGATCTGCTGGGCAATCGCCTTGACCTGGGCGATCGTGTAGGAGCTCTGGACCGCGAAGTCGCCGGCGCTGCGCGTCGCGGAGCGGCTCGCGGCCTGCTCCTTCTCTTCGCGCTCCTTCTTCGCCTTCTCGTCGGCCGCCTTCTGGGCCTCTGCCTTCTTGGACTTGGCGTCCTCGGCGGCCTGGATGCGGGCGGCCTCCTCGGCCGAGCGCTTGGCGTCGGCGTCGGCACCTGCGGAGATGGCGTCGGCCTGCTGCGTCAGGGACGCGTTCTGGACCTGCGCCTGGTCGCCGACCGGGATGTCGGTGAGGAGAGTCGCCCCCGACGCGGTGGTCTCAAGGCTGTTCGAGGCGGGGTCGCCAGTGGCAACGCCCACGACGGCGCCGACGGTGGTGACTGCAGTGGCCGAAGCCACGGCGAATCCCCGGACCGAGATCCGGCTCACACGGTGTCCTTCCAGCAGCGTCCGCAGTGACCGGGCGGGCGCAATAGTGCCCCTTCGACACTGGCCTCCGGTTACGGCGATCACTGGAGACGCGGGCCCGTGGGCAACTCCCTTGCGGGTGCTGCCGCGTGGTGCTCGGGCGGCATGCGGCGAACGACTGTGGAGTTGTGGTGCTGCGCGTACCTCACGGGAGTGGCCTCACGGGAGATACAGGTGTGCCGCATGCGGGGCCTGACGGAAAACAGACTCTGCCGGACCTCGACACCGCAAGGCAATTCTCCGCTGCGTGGGAAAGGTCACACCTGGCATGTCGCCGCTGGTTTCCCCAAAGATCTGTGCAGCACGACGCCGCCCGGCTAAGCTCTGGGACCTTTGCCGGGCGGCGCCAACTCTCTTTGCCGCTATGGGGGATTTACCCCCTTCTCTCCTTAGAGCGTCTCCAGCATCTCCGTGACCAGCGCGGCGATCGGGGAGCGCTCGGAGCGGGCGAGCGTGACGTGGGCGAAGAGCGGGTGCCCCTTCAACTTCTCCACGACGGCGACCACTCCGTCGTACCGGCCGACCCGCAGGTTGTCCCGCTGGGCGACGTCGTGGGTCAGAACCACCCGCGAATTGGCGCCGATCCGGGACAGAACGGTCAGCAGGACATTGCGCTCCAGCGACTGCGCCTCGTCGACGATGACGAAGGCGTCGTGGAGGGAGCGCCCCCGGATGTGCGTGAGCGGCAGGACCTCCAGCATCCCCCGGTTCAGCACCTCCTCGATGACCTCGCGCCCCGCCACTGACGAGAGGGTGTCGAAGACCGCCTGCGCCCAGGGGCTCATCTTCTCGGACTGGTCCCCGGGCAGATAGCCGAGCTCCTGGCCGCCCACCGCGTACAGCGGCCGGAAGACCATCACCTTCTGGTGCTGCCTGCGCTCCAGGACCGCCTCCAGGCCCGCGCACAGCGCCAGCGCCGACTTCCCGGTACCGGCCCGGCCGCCCATGGAGAGGATGCCGATCTCCGGGTCCAGCAGCAGGTCGAGGGCGATGCGCTGCTCGGCGCTGCGCCCGTGCAGCCCGAAGGCCTCGCGGTCGCCGCGGACGAGCCGCACGTTGCCGTCCGCGGTGATCCGGCCCAGGGCCTTGCCGCGCTCGGACTGCAGGACCAGACCCGTGTGCACGGGCAGTTCGGCGGCCTCCGGTACGTAGAGCCGCTCCTCGGAGTAGAGGAGGTCCACCTGTTCCCCGGAGAGGGAGAGCTCGCTCATGCCGGTCCAGCCGGCATCGGTGATCGCGAGCTCCGCGCGGTACTCCTCTGCCAGCAGCCCCACCGAGGAGGCCTTGATGCGCAGCGGGAGATCCTTCGACACGACCGTGACGTCGTAGCCCTCGGCCTGGAGGTTGCGGGCGACCGCGAGGATGCGCGAGTCGTTGTCCCCCAGCCGGAAGCCGGCGGGCAGGACGCCCGGGTCGGAGTGGTTGAGCTCGACACGGAGGGTGCCGCCCAGATCCCCTAGCGGGATGGGTGCGTCGAGGCGACCGTAGCGAACCCGGATGTCGTCGAGCAGGCGCAGGGCCTGTCGGGCGAAGTAGCCGAGTTCGGGATGGTGCCTCTTGGCCTCCAGCTCGGTGATCACCACGATCGGGAGCACCACCTCGTGCTCGTCGAAGCGGCGGATCGCATTGGGGTCTGCCAGCAGGACGCTGGTGTCGAGGACGTAGGTCCGCCTGTCGGGCAGGCGGCGCTTTGTGCTGGTCACCACGGAAGGACGTACCCCCTCGGAAGAGGTCGGGCCATGAAGACCGGACCGGTCATCGGCACCCTGCCAGGGCCGATTTCCGGCCCTCCCACTCCGTCCGTGCGAACCGCACGTGCGTCCTGGTGCAAAGGGCCTCCCGGGCGGACGGCCCCATGCCGCCCGCTGAGACTCGACACCCGTGGATCGGGCATCGACCTGAAAGGGGTATTCCCAGATCAGGCCCAGCCATGCCATGGCATATGACGGACGCTCGGTGAATCCCAGGTGAAGGCCCTGCACGGAGACGGCGCGCCCCGGACGGAGGTCCGGTGCGATCTGAAGCACTAAGAAGGTCCTGCCAGACATGAGCACC
>NZ_JBEZBN010000030.1:0-83817 GCF_040647115.1 Streptomyces sp. NPDC044571 | reverse complement strand
GACGACGAGGAACGAGGAGGAGCGCCCTTGACGGGCCGGACCGACACGGAAGGACAGTGGACTGACGGGACGCCCCCGGACCTCCCCTGATGCCGGGCGCGGGCATCCCGCCCCCCGAAGCCCCCGCCTCGCCTTCCGACCCCGGGTGCGGGCACCCGCCGACCCCGACCCCGACCCCGACCCCGCCCCGCCTTCCCATCCCGCCCCCCGCAGCCCCCCCTCACACCCGCACCACCTCCACCCCCGCCGCCTCGAACGACGCCGCCACCGGGTCCGGGAGGCCCGTGTCCGTTACGAGGGTGTGGACCGATCGGGTGGGGCAGATGCGGGCGAAGGCGCGGACTCCGAGTTTGCTTGAGTCCGCCGCGATGACCACCCTGCGGGCCCGTTCGCACAGCAGGCGGTTCACCGCGGCCTCGTCCTCGTGGCGGGTTGCCGCGCCGTCGGCCGGATCGAAGGCGTCCACGCCGACGACCGCGGTGTCCACCGTCAGCTGGCCCAGCACCTGCTGGGCCAGCGGCCCGGTGAGTTCGTATGACTGGGGGCGGGCGACGCCGCCCGTCAGGACGATCTTGAACTGCGGTCTGATGACGAGCTCCCCCGCGATGTTGAGGGCGTTGGTCACCACGGTCAGTGCGGGCGAGCCCGTCGACAGGTCCGGCCGGCCGGCCAGCGCGCGGGCCACCTCCGTCGTCGTGGTTCCGCCCGTCAGGCCGATCACCTCCCCGGGCGTGATCAGCGCCGCGACCGCCTCGCTGATGCGGTGCTTCTCGGCGGCGCGGCGGGACGTGCGGTAGCGCAGCGGGAGTTCGTACGAGACCCCGTGCAGCACCGCCCCGCCGCGCGTACGGACCAGCAGCTGCTGTTCGGCCAGTTGGTCGAGGTCGCGGCGGATGGTCGCGGCGGACACGCCGAGGGTTTCCGCCGCCGGCTCGACCTCCAGCTCACCGCGTTCCACCAGCAGATCCAGCAGCGACTGCCAGCGTTCCTTCCGGGTCATGGACCCCACGGCGTTCAACCCCCTCGGGTGCTCTCGCTTGTCCCGCTCGGCCTACCCGTCGACATTAACTGAGGGGATCGAGGCCGAGATGCTTGAAGTTGCGTGAAACTGCCCGATACTTTGCAGGAAAACGCAGCAAGCCGCACCAACACGCCCCCCCGCGGGGTCAGGGAGCCGCCATGAGCCACGTCGCGCACGAGTTGGGCACGCAACCCGAGTGCTGGGAGCGGGCCGCCGAACTGGCTCCGGCGCAGCGGGCGGTGCTGCCGCAGCCGGGGGAGCGTACCGCCTTCGTCGGGTGCGGGACCTCGTACTACATGGCCCAGGCGGCCGCAGTTCTGCGCGAGGAGGCCGGGCAGGGGGAGACGGACGCCTTCCCCGCCTCGGAGTTCCCCCGGCACCGCCGCTACGACCGGGTCGTCGCGCTGACGCGCTCCGGCACCACCACGGAGGTGCTGGACCTGCTGGCCGGGCTCCGCGACTCCGGCGTGCCCACCACGGCCGTCATCGGTGACCCGGCCACCCCGGTGATGGGCCTCGCCGACGAGCTGGTCGTCCTCGACTTCGCCGACGAGCAGTCCGTCGTGCAGACGCGCTTCGCGACCACCGCCCTGACCCTGCTGCGCGCCCACCTCGGCCTGCACACCGCGGCCGTGGTGGCCGACGCCCGGACCGCACTGGCCGAGCCGCTGCCCGAACAGGCGGCGAGCTGCGGCCAGTTCACCTTCCTCGGCCGCGGCTGGAGCGTCGGGCTCGCGCACGAGGCCGCGCTGAAGATGCGGGAGGCCTCCCTGTCCTGGGCGGAGTCGTATCCGGCGATGGAGTACCGGCACGGGCCGATCAGCATCACCGGGCCGGGCACCCTCACCTGGTCGCTCGGCGAGGCCCCCGACGGGCTCGCCGAGCAGGTCCGGGCCACCGGCGGCCGGTGGATCGCGGGCCGGCTCGACCCCCTGGCCGAACTGGTACGGGCGCAGCGGCTGGCCCTCGCGGTCGCCGCGCACCAGGAGCTCGATCCGGACCAGCCGCGCAACCTGACCCGCTCGGTGATCCTCACCGCCGGCGAGGAGGCGGTTCGATGAGCATCGTGTCCGCCGGAGCGCTCGTCGAGCGGGCGGCCGCCGACGGCCGCGCCGTCGCGGCGTTCAACATCATCACGTTGGAGCACGCCGAGGCCGTCGTGGCGGGGGCGGAGCAGGCGGGCCTGCCGGTCATCCTGCAGCTGAGCGAGAACGCGGTGAAGTTCCGCGGCGGACGGCTGCTGCCGATCTCGCGCGCCGCGGCCGCGTGTGCGGAGGCCGCCGCCGTCCCGGTCGGTCTGCACCTGGACCACGTCAAGAGCCCCGACCTGCTCCGGCAGGCTGCGGACGCCGGGTTCAGCTCGGTGATGTACGACGCCGCGCAGCTGCCGTACGCGCAGAACCTGGAGGCCACCCGCTCCGCCGCCGACTGGGCGCACGCCAACGGGCTCTGGGTGGAGGCCGAGTTGGGCGAGGTGGGCGGGAAGAACGGCGCGCCCCCGCTGGACCCGCACGCGCCGGGGGCCCGTACCGACCCCGACGAGGCGCGGCGCTTCGTCGCCGACTCCGGCGTCGACGCGCTGGCGGTGGCGATCGGCAGCAGCCACGCCATGACCAGCCGTACCGCCTCCCTCGACCACGCGCTGCTGGCGCGGCTGGCCAAGGCCGTGGACGTGCCGCTGGTGCTGCACGGTTCCTCGGGGCTGCCGGACGCCGAACTGGCGGCGGCCGTGGCCGGCGGCATCCGCAAGGTCAACATCGGCACGGCGCTGAACGTGGCGATGACCGAGGCCATCCGCACGCACCTGACCCCGGCGGACCCCCGCCCCTACCTGACGGCTGCCCGTACGGCGATGGCGGCGACGGCCGCGGCGATGATCGCCGCGCTGACCTGAGCGAGCCGCTGCCGCTGCGCTGCGCCACGCCGGGTCGGCGGAGGACGAACCGCGCCCGCCCTGTTCCGCGCGTGCGTGCCGAAACCCCGACCCTTCGGTCCTTCCCCCTTCTTGTAACAGGTTCTACTCTGTGCGCCACTACAGCGACCGGCTGGACCGCCAGACACCCGGAGGGGCCGTGCACCTCGAATACACGCCTGAGCAGCAGCAGTTGCGCACCGAGCTGCGCGCGTACTTCGCCGACCTGGTCCCCGAGGACGTCTACGCCCGCTACGAGGATCCGGCGGCCCAGAAGCGCTTCTACCGGGATACCATCCGCCGGCTCGGGGCGGACGGATGGCTCGGCGTCGGCTGGCCCGAGGAGTACGGCGGCCGCGGGATGTCGCCCATGGACCAGTTCATCTTCTTCGACGAGGCGGCGCAGGCCGTCGTACCGCTGCCGCTGATGGCGCTCAACACCGTCGGACCGACCATCATGCAGTTCGGCACCGACGAGCAGAAGGCGTACTTCCTTCCCCGGATCCTCGCCGGCGAGATCGACTTCGCCATCGGCTACAGCGAGCCCGACGCGGGCACGGACCTGGCCGCGCTCAAGTGCAGGGCCGTGCGCGAGGGCGACGAGGAGACCGGCACGTACGTCGTCAACGGACAGAAGATCTGGACCACCAACGGCGACACCGCCGACTGGGTCTGGCTCGCCGTCCGCACCGACCCGGACGCCCCGGCCCACAAGGGCATCACCATGCTCCTGGTGCCGACCTCCGACCCGGGCTACTCCTGCACTCTCATCAACACCCTCGCGTCCCACGACACCACCGCCAGCTACTACGAGAACATCCGCGTCCCCGCGAGCCGCCGCGTCGGCCGGGAGAACAGGGGCTGGCGGCTGATCACCAACCAGCTCAACCACGAGCGCGTCACCCTCGCCGCCCACGGCACCATGGCCATACGGGCCCTGCACGACGTCCAGCGCTGGGCCGCCGAGACCAAGCTGGCCGACGGCCGCCGCGTCATCGACCTGTCGTGGGTCCGCGGCCGCCTGGCCCGCACCCACGCCCGTCTCGACGCGATGAAGCTGCTCAACTGGCAGATGGTGAACGCCGTCCAGGACGGCACCCTCACCCCGCAGGACGCCTCCGCCGTCAAGGTGTACGGCTCCGAGGCGCGCCGGGACGCGTACGCCTGGCTGATGGAGGTGGTCGGTGCGGCGGGCCCCCTCAAGGACGGCTCGGCCGGCGCGGTCCTGCACGGCGAACTCGAACGCGGCTACCGCAGCGCCGTCATCTTCACCTTCGGTGGCGGCAACAACGAGATCCAGCGCGAGATCATCTCCTGGATCGGCCTGGGCATGCCCCGCGTACGCCGCTGACCGACTGCGACGGCCGACGTGACGGCCGGCGTTGCGTCCGTCCGGTCAGGCGTCGCGAGGTGGGGATGGGGACGGGCGGTCCCGCGCAGCGGAAAGCGGAACGGACGGCTCGACAGGTCCGGTCGAACGGGCCGTCTGCCGGGCGCACCCGGGTGCCTGTGTGTACACACGGCACCGATACCATCGCGGGGCTCCATACCCCCGAACGCAGCGGTGTCGCGGACAGCCCGACGTGCTGGACGGCCTGCGCCTGCTCGCGGCGCTGTCGGTGGTCCTGTTCCACTACCTGGCCGGCTCGCTGGCAGCGGACCGCGATCGAGCTGTTTCCCGTGCTGCACCGGGTCGCCGGGTTCGGCTGGCTGGTTGTGGTCTTCTTCTTCATGATCAGCGGCTTCGTCATCTGCATGTCCGGCTGGGGCAAGTCGCTCCAGCAGTTCTGGCAGGGCCGGATCCTGCGCCTGTTCCCGCTCTACTGGGCGGCGGTCGCTACCTGGTCCGCCGTGCGGGCCGGATCGAGGGGGAGACCCTGGGCATCCTGGCGCTGTCCTGGCTGCTGATGCAGCACCGCCTCCCGGCGATCATGGAGGGCGAGGGGCACGGCATCAACTGGAAGGTCTGCCTGGCCGCGATCACCGCCATGTACGTGGTGATGGGCCTGATCGCGCTCGGGAAGCTGGACGGGATCCAGTGGCGCTGGCTGCCGGTCGCGGGCGCGATCTCGTACCCGCTCTATCTCGTGCACCAGTCGCTGGGCGTGCGGGTGATCTGGCGGTGCAACGAGCAGTGGGGCGCATGGCCGACCCTGCTCGGGGTGGTCGCGGGCGCGGTGCTGATCGCGTGGCTGCTGCACCGCCTGGTGGAACGTCCGCTCGTCCCGCTGCTGCGCGGGCTGATGGCCCCGGCCGCGCCGCCGTCCCCGTGATCCTCCGGCATGGCCGACGTCGGCGTGGAGGAGCCGCTCCGGGCCCCGGTTTCCCGGGGGGCGTCCGGCATGCGGGCGGGAGCACGGGCGGGTGGGCGGTCGACGTACGCTCACGGGCCCGGGTGCTCGCGGCGCGGCGCGAGGGTCCGGAGCATCTGCCCCGTGAAGCCGAGGAACCGACGATGACCATTGAGTGGCGCTACACCGCGCACGAGGAACTGGGGGTCCTGTCCCTGGCCGGATACCTCGGCGCCGAGGCGACCGGGCGGTTCACGGGCGCCGTCGGCTGGGCCGTGGCCCGCGGGACCGGGCCGGTGATCCTGGACCTGACCGGGCTGCGGGGCTGGTCGGCCGACGGGCAGCGCGCCGTGGCGGAGGCCGCCCGGCGCCTCGCCGAGCACGGGCGGCCCCTGGAGCTCGCCGCGGTCCCCGCGGACGGTCCGCCGGTGCCGGGGGCGACGGGCCCGGCCGTGCCCGTCCACGGGGACCTGGCCGCCGCGCTGTCGGCCCACCACCGGGGCGAGGGCGCGGGCCGGCAGTGGCACACCGACGACTGGCCCGGCTCCCTCACGACCCCCGCCTGACCGGCCGCCGGCTCACCGGCCGCTACCGCTGCCGTACGGGGCGTACAGGTCGAGCAGTCGCTCCCGGGCCGCTTGCAGCCGGTGGGCGAGGACCTGCCCCACCCAAGTGGCGACCGCCGCCCTGAAGGCGGGGTCGCCGTCCATCAGCTCCCGTACGGCCTCCGCGTCGAACTCGTGGGTGCGCAGCGGGGTCGTCGCCTCCGCGCCCAGGTGCCACTGGTGCGGCCGGAACATCCACGACCAGCCGACCAGCTCGCCCGGGCCGAGGTTCTCGATCACCGCCGGCTGCTTCCCGGGAACGTGCAGGTCCAGGGTGACCACGCCCGAGCGGACGATCCAGAAGCGGTCGGCCCGGCCGCCCTCGTTGAAGAGCCTGGCGCCCTCGGGGAAATTCACCTCGCGGGCGTGCTCCATCAGCCGTCCGCGGTATTCGGTGGGCAGTGCCTGGCTGATCCGGGTGGGCATCGGGTTGCGCATGGCGGCCTCCCTTCCTCGCCCTTCCAGTCTCCGTCCGCCCCGCCCCCCCCTGCGCCCCGCCACTGGCGCCGTCCGGGAACCGGTGGGACGCTGGCACGCGTTCCACCGAAACACGCGTTCCACCGATATCCGCGCAATGCGGGAGGGAAGGGGCGATGCGATGACCGAAGCGGCGGGCGAAGCGAAAGGTGGGGCGAAGGGCGAAGCCGACCCCGGTCTCTACGGGCCCGGGTCCGTCACCTGGCAGTGCCACGGCGACCCGATCATGTGGATCGCAGGTGTCCGGGCGCTGTACCTCCAGGCGCTGCATCCGCGCGCGGTCCGCGGTGTCATGGAGAATTCGGACTTCCGCAACGACGCCTGGGGGCGGCTCCTGCGGACGGCCGATTTCGTCGGGACCATCACCTACGGGACCACCGAGGAAGCCGAGCGCGCCGGTGCCCGCGTCCGCCGGATCCACAGCACGCTGTCCGCGACCGACCCGGCCACCGGTGAGCGGTTTCCCGTCGACGATCCCGAGCTGCTGCTCTGGGTGCACTGTGCCCAGATCGACAGCTTCCTGCACGTCCTGTGCCGCTCCGGCGTGGCCCTGACGGCCGCCCAGGCCGACCGCTACGTCGACGAGAACCGGGTCAACGCCCGCCTCGTCGGCCTCGACCCGGCGCAGGTACCGGCGGACACCGCGGCCCTCGCCGCGTACTTCGACACGGTCCGGCCCGTGCTCGCCGCGGGTCCCGACGCCCGCGCCGTGGACGAGTTCCTGCGCAGCCCGCCCGTCCACCCCGCCCTTCTCGCCGGCCGAAACCTGCTGTGGCGCCCCGTCGCCGCCCTCGCGTACGGCTCCCTCCCCGCGCACGCGCACCGGCTGTACGGCAGACCCGCACCGCCCCCGGACACCGTCACCAGGAACCTGCGCCTCACCGGTACCCTGCTGCGCAGCATTCCCGCTGGTCTGCGCTGGCAGCTGCCCCCAGGTCACATCTTGAAGGCGATGCAGCGCATGGGTCCCGGGAGCCGCCCCTCGCCGTACACACTGCATACACCAGCGGCCATACTGGACCGGCCGGGGAGGGCGTAGGACGTAGCACGACAACGGGGGCGGCTTTAAGACATGGCGGAGTCCAGACTGATCCAGGGCCGGTACCGGTCGCTCGATCTGATCGGGCGCGGCGGCATGGGCGAAGTGTGGCGTGCCCGGGACGAGTCGCTCGGCCGGCAGGTCGCCGTCAAATGCCTCAAGCCGCTCGGCTCCGAGCAGGACAACCACTTCACCCAGGTCCTGCGCGAACGGTTCCGCCGTGAGGCGCGCGTCGCCGCGTCCCTCCAGCACCGGGGTGTCACCGTCGTCCACGACTTCGGCGACGACAGCGCCGCGGGCGGCCCGCTGTACCTGGTCATGGAGCTCCTGGACGGCCGCAACCTCAGCCAGCTCCTGGAGGACAACGAGGCCCGCCCGCTCCCCGTCGACGTGGTCGTCGACATCGCGGAGCAGCTGGCCGCCGCCCTCGGCTACACCCACGACCAGGGGGTCGTCCACCGCGACCTCAAGCCCGCCAACATCATGCGGCTCACCGACGGCACGGTGAAGATCTGCGACTTCGGCATCGCCCGCCTCGCCCACGACATCGGCTTCACCGCCAAGCTGACCGGCGGCGGCATGGCCATGGGCACCCCGCACTACATGTCGCCCGAGCAGATCGCGGGCGGCGAGGTCGACCACCGCAGCGACCTGTACTCCCTCGGCTGTGTGCTGTACGAGATCGCCACCGGCGCCCCGCCTTTCGACCTCGGCGACTCCTGGTCGGTGCTGGTCGGACACAGCGACACCGCGCCGGTGCCGCTCCGCGAGCACCGCCCCGAGCTGCCCGAGTACGTCGAGCAGGTCGTCCTGGAGCTGCTGGCCAAGCGCCCCGAGGACCGCCCGGGCGACGCCCGCCACCTGCACCGGCGCCTGGTCGAGGCCCGGCTCGGCCCCGGCGGGCCGCTCGGGGCGCAGCCTGCCCTGCCCGCGTGGGCCCGGGGGATGACCGCGGGCCGCAAGGCCGGGATCGACGCCCGCCCCGCCAGCGGCGAATGGGCCGTCCTCACCGGCTCATGGACCGCCGCGCGGCCCAGCGGGTCCCACCGGATCGTGCGGCCCGCCGCCGCCGAGGACCCGCGGCTGACCGCGCCGTACGGCATCGCCTGTACGCCCGGCCCCGGCGGCCCGGGCGGCGCAGGATCCCGCGAAGGCGCGGAAGGCGCCGCGGCCCCGGCAGCCGGGGCGGGTGCCGGCCCCGAGGAGCTCACCGCAGGGCACACCCGTGCCTTCGCCCTGAGCCGGGCCGGCCGCCCCGACGAGGCGCTGGCCGCGTACGAAGCGGTCGCCGCGGGCCGCACCCGCCTGCTCGGCGCCGACCACCCCGACACCCTCGCCGCGCGCCAGGAGGCGGCGTACGAACTGGGGCGGCTCGGTCGTCACCGGGAGGCCCACGAGGTCTACCGGGCGGTGCTCGTCGCCCGTGAGCGGAGCATGGGCCCGCTGCACCCCGACACCCTGCGCTGCCGGCACAACCTGGCCTGCGCGCTCGGCGCCCTCGGCCGGTTCGAGGAGGCCCACCGCACCGCCGCCGGGGTCGCCGCCGACCGGGCGGCCGTGCTGGGCGACGAGCACCCGGACACGCTGCTGACCCGCTACGAGGCGGCGTACGCGCTGGGCCGCCTGGAGCGCTGGGGAGAGGCCCTGGAAGGCTTCGCCGAGGTCGCCGCCGTCCGCGAACGGGTCCTCGGCCGCGACCATCCCGACACCCTCGCCGCCCGCTACGAGGTGGGCATCGCGCTCGGCCGCACCGGCCGCGCCGCCCAGGCCCTGGACCTGTTCCGGGGCCTGGTCCGCGACCGCACCCGCGCGTACGGGGCGCACGACCCCGAGACGCTCCGCGCCCGGCACGTCCTCGGCGTCAACCTGGGCCGCCTGGAGCGCTGGGAGGAAGCGGTGCAGGAGGCCCGGGAGGTGGGCGCGGCCCGGGCCGGCGTACTCGGCGCCGAACACCCCGACACCCTCGTCAGCCGCCGCGAACTCGCCGCCGGGCTCGGCCGGCTGGGCCGCTGGGACGAGGCCCTGCCCGTGTACCGCGAGCTCGCCGGGATCCGGGAGCGGTCCCTCGGCGACGAGCACCCCGACACCGTCGCCGCCCACGCCGACGAGGTGTACTGCCTGGAGCGACTCGGCCAGGTGTGCTACCAAGAGCCATGACGACCTCGCGGGGACTCGGGCAGGCCACGGTGCGGGACGATGCGGTACGCGGCCAAGGCGCCGCGCAGGACGACAGCGCGTATGAGGACACCGCGTACGAGGGCGCCGCGTACGACGACGCGGTGTACGACGCCGTCTACGACGACGTGATCGTGGGCGGAGGACACAACGGCCTGGTGGCCGCCGCGTACCTGGCCCGGGCGGGCCGCTCGGTACTGGTCCTGGAGCGGCTGGCCACCACCGGCGGCGCCGCAGTCTCCACCCGCCCCTTCGTCGGGGTGGACGCCCGGCTCTCGCGGTACTCCTACCTGGTCTCCCTGCTGCCCGCGAAGATCGTGCGCGACCTGGGCCTGCGGTTCGCGGTCCGGCGGCGCACCGTCTCCTCCTACACCCCCGTCCAACGCGGCGGCCGGCCCGGCGGGCTGCTCGTCGGCGGCGACGAGGCACGGACCCGGGAATCCTTCGCGCGGCTCACCGGCTCGGACCGCGAGTACGACAGCTGGCGCGCCTTCTACGGGGTGACGGGCCGCGTCGCCGAAAGGGTGTTCCCGACCCTGACCGAGCCACTGCCCACGCGGGACGGGCTCCGCGCCCGGATCGACGACGACGCCGCCTGGCGGATGCTGTTCGAGGAACCCCTCGGGCAGGCGGTCGAGAAGTACTTCGCCGACGACCTGGTGCGGGGCGTGGTGCTCACGGACGGGCTGATCGGCACCTTCGCGGATGCGCACGACCCATCCCTCGTGCAGAACCGCTGCTTCCTCTACCACGTCATCGGCGGCGGCACCGGCGACTGGAACGTCCCCGTCGGCGGGATGGGCGCCCTCACCGACGCGCTGGCGGCCGCCGCGCGGCAGGCCGGGGCGCGGATCGCCACCGGGCACGAGGTGCTCCGGATCGACACCGACGGCAGGGCGCCGGCCGAGGTGACCTTCCGTACGGCGACCGGCGAGGGGCGGGTCGTCGCGCGGACCGTGCTGGTCAACGCCTCACCCCGGGCGCTGGCCGAACTCCTCGGCGAGGAGGGGCCGGTACCCGCCTCCGAGCGGCCCGAGGGGTCGCAGCTGAAGGTCAACATGCTGCTGCGCAGGCTGCCTCGGCTGCGGGACACCTCCGTGGACCCGCGCGAGGCCTTCGGGGGCACCTTCCACATCGCCGAGGGCTACGCCGAGTTGGCGCGGGCCTACGCCGAGGCGGCGGCCGGGGAGCTGCCCTCCGTACCGCCCTCGGAGATCTACTGCCACTCGCTGACGGACCCCTCCATCCTCGGGGCGGAGCTGGTGGAGCAGGGCTACCAGACGCTCACCCTCTTCGGCCTGCACACTCCGGCCCGGCTCTTCGAGAAGGGGCACGGCGGCAACACGGTGGCGCGCGAGGTACTGCTGACCGCCACCCTCGCCCAGCTCGACGCGCACCTGGCCGAGCCGATCACCGACTGCCTGGCCTTCGACGCCGACGGCCGGCCGTGCATCGAGGCCAAGACCCCGCTCGACCTGGAGCGTGAACTGCGCCTGCCCGGCGGCCACATCTTCCACCGGGACCTGGCGTGGCCGTACGCGGGGGAGGAGCCGGGGGCCGGCGGCCGGTGGGGCGTGGAGACCCGGTACGCCAACGTCCTGCTGTGCGGCGCGGGCGCCGTGCGCGGTGGCGGTGTCAGCGGGGTCCCCGGCCACAACGCGGCGATGGCCGTGCTGGGGCACTGACCGATCCACCTGCCGCCCCCGCCCGCCCCGCGCCCGGTCAGCTGAGGACGGGTTCGATGACGACGAGCGGGATCTCCCGGTCGGTCTTGGCCTGGTACTCGTCGTACGAGGGCCAGTGTCGCAGCATCAGCGGCCAGTACCGGGCGCGCTCCTCGGGGGTGGCCGTACGGGCCGTGCCCTGGAGGATCTTCGGGCCGACCTGGATGCGGACATCGGGGTGGGCGGTCAGATTGCGGTACCACAGCGGGTGCTCGGGGGCGCCGCCCTTGGATGCGACGAGGAAGTAGCGGCCCTCTTCCTCACCGTAGATGAGCGGGGTGCGCACGGGCTTGCCCGAGACCCGGCCGATGGTGGTGAGCAGCAGGGTCTGGGTGCCCCGCCAGTGGTGGCCCTCCGCTCCGTTGGTACGGGTGTACTGCCGGACGTGGTCCAGCTGCCAGCCGCCCTTGGGGTCGCTCGGGTTGTCCCAGTCGATGTCGGTCATAGGACCTGCCTGCCTTCGTGTTGAACGGTCAACGAAGTCACCAACGAGTGGCCAACACCGCCGGGCACGCTTTTATGCCGTGGGCTGCCCGTCTGCACGCCTGCCCGGCCCCGGCCTAGAATCCCGGCATGATCGCCGACCTGCAGTGCGTGGTGCTGGACTGTCCCGATCCGCTGAGACTCGCCGCCTTCTACGAGGCGGTGCTGGGCGGAACCGTCAACCGGCCCGATCCGCGCTGGTCGCTCGACGAGGACTGGGCGACGCTGCACACGCCGTCCGGGCTCGTCCTGGCCTTCCAGCGGGTGGCCGACCACCGGCCGCCGCGCTGGCCGGATCCCGCCCACCCGCAGCAGTTCCACCTGGACTTCGGCGTCCGGGACCTGGACCGGGCGCAGGGGGAAGTGCTGGGCCACGGAGCGACGGTGCTCGACGCGGCCTCGGAGGGCCGCGGCTGGCGGGTCTACGCGGACCCGGCAGGCCACCCCTTCTGCCTGGTCCGCCAGTAGGGTCCGTCGTCGCCCGGCGGGGCGGGGCGCCGCCGGCCCGCGCCGCCGGGCCCGGCCCGGGTGCTGCTCGCGGTCAGTCCGCCGACCTGGTCCAGCCGACGGCCTCGATACGGGCCGCGTCGGCGGGGCGGTCCTCCGCGAAGAGGAGGCGCGCCGGCTCCGACACGCGCACGACGTCCACGTACACGCCGCGGCCCACGTACCGGCCGGTCGCGGTGTGCCGGAAGCGGAGCCGGACCTCGCGGCCCGCCCATGCGGAGAGCGGCGCTTCGAGGCGGTGCCAGATGCGGCCGGACCAGCCGCCCGCGCAGCCCTGGGGCCACTGTTCGGGGGAGCCGCCCGTGGTCCGCTGCGTGCTGAACGGCAGGGGCTGCCAGGTCCGCCCGTCGGCGGAGGCCTCCAGGTGGAAGGCGCCTTCGCCGGGCACGGTGTCCCACCAGACGGCGCAGCGCAGCCGGGCGGCGGCCGTGGCCGGGGTGAGCGGCGGCAGGGTGAGGGTGCCGCAGCCGCCGGTCTCCATGCCGGAGAACCAGGCCGGCCCCCCGTGCCTCGTCCGGACCGGGACGGCGCGGGCGAAGCGGTTGCCGACGGCGACGCGCGGTGCGCTGCCGGCCCGCCAGGTGCGCACGGGGTGGACGGAGTTGCCGAGCAGGATCAGGAAGGAGTCGGTGGACGGGTCCAGGACCAGGGAGGTGCCGGTGAAACCGGTGTGGCCGGCGGAGTGCGGGGTGGCCATGGCGCCCATGTACCAGTGCTGGTAGAGCTCGAATCCGAGGCCGTGGTCGTCGCCGGGGAAGGCGGTGTTGTAGTCGGTGAAGAGCAGCTCGACGGAGGCGGGGCGCAGGATGCGCTTGCCGGCGTAGACGCCGCCGTCGAGGAGGGTGCGGGCCAGGATGGCCAGGTCCCAGGCCGTGCCGAAGATGCCGGCGTGGCCGGCGACGCCGCCGAGGGCGTACGCGTTCTCGTCGTGGACATCGCCCCACACCAGCCCGCGGTCCAGGCCGGACCAGGGCGGCCGTTGCACCTCGGTGGCGGCGGTGACCCGGCGCCAGGAGAGCGGCGGGTTGTAGCGAGTGCGGTGCATCCCGAGTGGAGCGGTGATCTCGTCGTGGAGCAGGGCATCCAGAGGGTGACTGGTGATCCGTTCCACGAGCAGTTGCAACGCGATGAGGTTGAGGTCGGAGTAGCGGTACACCGTCCCGGGGGTGTCCTGCGGGCGCACGGACCACAGCAGCCTCAACCGTTCCTCGCGGGTGGGCTGCTGGTAGAAGGGAGCCCAGGAGCGCAGGCCCGAGGTGTGCGTGAGCAGCTGCCGAGCCGTGATCAGCTCCTTCCCGCCGCTGGTGAACTCCGGCAGGTACCGCTCGACCGGAGCCTCCAGCTCCAGCTGTCCGCGCTCCATCAGCTGTACGGCGAGCAGGGAGGTGAACAGTTTGGTGAGGGAGGCCAGGTCGAAGACGGTGTCCTCGGCCATGGCGATCCGCTCCGCAGCGGGGAACTCACGCACCCGGTCGGTGCGTCCGTCGTAGTCCGCGTACCGGACGGCCTCTCCCACGGCGCGGTGCAGGGCGACGGTGCGGCCCCGGCCGGCCAGGACCACGGCCCCGGCGTAGTAGGGGTGTTCGGGGGAGGGGCCGAGGAAGCGGCGGGCCTCGTCGACGACGCCGTCCAGGTGCTTCTCCAGCAGCCCGGCCTGCCGGGCGGAGCCGTACCGCAGCCGCAGCCCTTGCAAGGCGCGCCGCTCAGCGGGGTTCCCGGCGGCTCCGGCGCCCCCGGGGACGGCGGCCTGCAACAGCAGCACCCCGCCCAGCGCCAACACCCCGACCCCGAGCCTCCGCCTACTCACCCCGCCCCCGGTGTCGGCTCCGGCCCCGGTCCCGGCCCCTGCCCCGGTCCCGTTCTCGCTGCCGCTGCCGCTGCCGCTGCCGCTGCCGCCCGGCTCGTCGGCGCCGGCCGCGGTCCCGGTCCCGTTCGCGTTCCCGGCCCGGGTCCCGTTCCCGCTGCTGCTGCCGCCCGGCTCGTCGGCGCTGCTTGTGGCGTGGTGGTGCACCCGGCGCTCGACCCCGCCCACCGGTCCCGCCGCGACCTCGCCCGCGGGAGGCGGGTGTTCGGCGTGGGCCTTCCGTCCTGCCGTGCCGCTGCCGGGGCCGTCGCCGCCCGGCCGGCGGTCCTGGCCCGCGGACGGGCGTGGTGCGGTCGTGCCGGCGGTGGGGTGTTCAGCGCCGCCGCCCCCGGGCGCAGCCTCCGGTGCGGCCGAGGCCGGGGTGGAGGGGGCCTTTCGCCGGCCCGGTCGCACCTTCGGCGCCTGCGCGCCGCCGTCCCCCGAGTGCTCCTCCATCGCCGGCCTCCTGTCCGCCGTATCGGCCTCTCCAAGTATCTGCCCGGCCGGGCGGCGCGCTCCGCACCGACGGGCCCGTAAAGAATCTGACGCAGCATCAGAAAATCTCTTCCCTCGTCCGCCGCCCTACGGCATGCTGCCGCCCATGGAGACGGAGCTGAGCAAGAAACTCGGGGTGGAGCACGCCATCTTCGGCTTCACGCCCTTCCCGGCGGTCGCGGCAGCCATCACCCGCGCCGGCGGATTCGGCGTGCTCGGCGCGGTCCGCTACACCGCCCCCGACGACCTGCGGCGCGACCTCGACTGGATGCAGGACAACACGGACGGCAAGCCCTACGGCCTCGATGTCGTCATGCCGGCCAAGAAGGCCGTGGACGGCATCAGCGAAGCCGACATCGAGGCAATGATCCCGGCCGGCCACCGCGCCTTCGTCCGCGACACCCTCGCCAAGCACCACGTCCCCGAGCTCGCCGAGGGAGAGGCCTCCGGCTGGCGGATCACCGGCTGGATGGAGCAGGTCGCCCGCAACCAGCTCGACGTCGCCTTCGACTACCCCGTCAAACTCCTGGCGAACGCCCTCGGTTCCCCGCCCGCCGACGTCATCGCGCGCGCCCACGACCACGGGGTCCTGGTCGCCGCCCTCGCCGGAAGCGCCAAGCACGCCCGCCGCCACGCCGAGGCCGGCATCGACATCGTCGTCGCCCAGGGCTACGAGGCCGGCGGCCACACCGGCGACATCGCCACCATGGTCCTCGTGCCCGAGATCGCCGAGGCCGTCGCCCCGCTCCCCGTCCTCGCCGCCGGAGGCATCGGCAGCGGCGAGCAGATCGCCGCCGGGCTCGCCCTCGGCGCCCAGGGCGTCTGGCTCGGCTCCCTCTGGCTCACCACCACCGAGGCCGACCTGCACTCCCGCGCCCTCACCGAGAAGCTGCTCGCGGCCGGCTCGGGCGACACCGTCCGCTCCCGCGCCCTCACCGGCAAGCCCGCTCGCCAGCTCCGCACCGAATGGACCGACGCCTGGGACGACCCGGCCGGCCCCGGCGCCCTCCCCATGCCGCTGCAGGGCCTGCTGGTCGCCGAGGCCGTCTCACGCATCCAGAAGTACGAGGTCACGCCGCTGCTGGGCACGCCCGTCGGCCAGATCGTCGGCCGGATGAACACCGAACGCAGCGTCCAGGCCGTCTTCGACGACCTCACCCGCGGCTTCGAGCGCGCCATCGACCGCATCAACCGCATCGCCGGCCGAGCCTGAGGAGCGTGCAGATGAGCATGCAGACGAGCGAGCAGACGACGGGCCGCCCCAACGGATTCTGGGCCCAGGCCACCGCCGACCCCGAACGCACCGTACTCCTCACCCCGGAGGGGGAGGAGTGGAGCGCCGGCCGCCTCCACGCGGCCGTCAACCAGCTCGTCCACGGCCTGCGCGCCGCGGGCCTGGAGCGGGGCGACGCCTTCGCCGTCGTCCTGCCCAACGGCGTCGAGTTCTTCACCGCCTACCTGGCCGCCTCCCAGGCCGGCTTCTACCTCGTACCGGTCAACCACCACCTCGTCGGCCCGGAGATCGCCTGGATCGTCTCCGACTCCGGGGCCAAGGTCCTCATCGCCCACGAGCACTTCGCCGACGCGGCGGTCGCGGCCGCCGACGAGGCGGGCCTGCCCGCGAGCCACCGGTACGCGGTCGGGACGGTGGCCGGTTTCCGCCCGTACGCCGAACTGCTCGACGGGCAGCCCACCACGCCCCCGGAGCACCGCACCCTCGGCTGGGTCATGAACTACACCTCGGGCACCACCGGCCGCCCCCGCGGAATCCGGCGCCCGCTCCCCGGCAAGCTGCCGGAAGAGACGTACCTCGGCGGTTTCCTCGGGATCTTCGGCATCCGGCCCTTCGACGGGAACGTGCACCTCGTGTGCTCGCCGCTCTACCACACCGCGGTCCTCCAATTCGCGGGCGCCGCCCTGCACATCGGGCACCCGCTCGTCGTGATGGACCGGTGGACCCCGCAGGAGATGCTGCGGCTCATCGACACCCGCGCCTGCACGCACACGCACATGGTCCCGACCCAGTTCCACCGGCTGCTCGCGCTCCCGCAGGAGACGAAGGACGCGTACGACGTCTCCTCGATGCGCCACGCGATCCACGGGGCCGCGCCCTGCCCCGAACACGTCAAGCGGGCGATGATCGATTGGTGGGGCACCTGCGTCGAGGAGTACTACGCGGCCAGCGAGGGCGGCGGCGCGTTCGCCACCGCGGAGGACTGGCTGAAGAAGCCCGGTACGGTCGGCAAGGCCTGGCCGATCAGCGAACTGGCGGTCTTCGACGACGACGGCAACCGGCTGCCGCCCGGCGAACTCGGCACCGTCTACCTGAAGATGAACACCGGCGGCTTCAGCTACCACAAGGACGAGGACAAGACGCGGAAGAACCGCATCGGCGACTTCTTCACCGTGGGAGACCTGGGTCTGCTGGACGAGGAGGGCTACCTCTTCCTCCGCGACCGCAAGATCGACATGATCATCTCGGGCGGCGTGAACATCTACCCCGCCGAGATCGAATCCGCTCTGCTCACCCACCCGGCGGTCGCCGACGCCGCCGCCTTCGGGATACCGCACGCCGACTGGGGCGAGGAGGTCAAGGCCGTCATCGAACCGGCCGAGGGCTTCGAGGCGGGGGACTCGCTCGCAGCCGAAATCCTGCACCACTGTGAGCGGCAATTGGCCGGGTTCAAACGCCCGAAATCGGTCGACTTCATCGAGACGATGCCCCGCGATCCGAACGGGAAGCTGTACAAGCGTCGACTGCGCGACCCGTACTGGGAGGGACGCGAACGCGCGATGTGAGCGCAGGGCGCAGCCGCACAGGGCCGCGGGCCGCCCGGGAGCCGTGAGAAGGGCCACGGCAGCGCGTCGGAGGGGGCCCTGCGCCGCACCGGGGGGATGAATCTGGCAAGTTGGCCGATATGAGTACGGCTACTCGCAGATTCCCCTTGTCCGACTGGACCGTGGCGGTCCCCGTGCTGGCGCTGGTCGCCCTCGTCCTCAGCTGGGGACGCAAGCTGCCCGGGCCCGCGGTGGCGCTCGTCGCGCTGTGCCTGGCGGGGGCCGTCCTGGCGGCCGTCCACCATGCCGAGGTCGTCGCCCACCGGGTGGGCGAGCCCTTCGGCTCCCTCGTCCTCGCCGTGGCCGTCACCGTCATCGAAGTGGCCCTCATCGTCACCCTGATGGCGGACGGCGGAGACAAGACGGCCTCCCTCGCCCGGGACACCGTCTTCGCCGCCGTCATGATCACATGCAACGGCATCGTCGGCCTGTCCCTGCTCGTGGGCGCCCTGCGCAACCGGGTCGCCGTCTTCAACGCCGAGGGCTCAGGTGCGGCCCTGGCGACCGTTGCGACCCTGGCCGTCCTCAGCCTCGTCCTGCCGACCTTCACCACCACCAAGCCCGGCCCCGAGTTCTCGCCGGCCCAGCTGACCTTCGCCGCCGTCGCCTCGCTCGCCCTGTACGGCCTGTTCGTCGCCGTCCAGACGGTCCGGCACCGGGACTACTTCCTGCCGGTGGGCAGCGAGGCGTCCGCCGCCTCCGGTGACGGTGACCACGCCGATCCGCCCAGCTCCCGCGCCGCCCTCGTCAGCCTCGGCCTGCTGCTGGCCGCCCTCGTCGCCGTGGTGGGCAACGCCAAGGCCGTGTCCCCGACCATCGAGGCGGGCGTCACCCGCGCGGGCCTGCCCCACGCCGTCGTCGGTGTGATCATCGCCCTGCTCGTGCTGGCCCCGGAGACCCTGGCCGCCGTCCGGGCGGCCCGCCGGGACCGTGTCCAGACCAGCCTCAACCTGGCCTACGGCTCCTCCATCGCGAGCATCGGCCTGACCATCCCGGCCATCGCACTGGCCTCGGTCTGGCTCTCCGGGCCGCTGCTGCTCGGCCTCGGGCCGATCCACATGGTGCTGCTCGCGCTGACCGTCGTGGTCAGCGCGCTCACCATCGTCCCGGGCCGGGCCACCCTCCTCCAAGGCGGCGTCCACCTCGTCCTGCTGGCCGCGTACCTGTTCCTCGCCGTCAGCCCGTGAGTCCGTGAGCCCGTGAGTCGCCCCGCCGGCGCGGTGCCGGCGCGGTGCCGGTTTGGTCCTGTACGAGGGACCGCGCCGGCCCCGGTTCAGCGACGCTCGCGCGGCCACACCACCTTCAGCTGCGGTGAGGCAAGGATGTCCCGCTCGCAGAACCGCGAGGTCACCCACCGCTCCCCGGACAGCAGCCGGGTCTGATCGGCGGAGTGGGGCGAGAGGGGGTTCGACGACTGGCCGTACGTCAGCAACGTGCGCGCCACCGGACAGTGGCCGCCGTCCCAGCCGACCGCCTGGATGTGGCTGGAGCCGTGCACGACCTCCGGGTAGCCTCCGGCGGCCGCGTCCCACGGCGCCTCGATCTTGTTCCAGACGCCCAGTGCCTCGGTGCCGCCCGACACCGGCAGCCGCTGCCCGCCGCGCACCACGAACTGGTGCGCGCCCAGCGGGGCGTCCGGTGCGATGCCCGCCGCCGCCAGTTCGGCGACCGTGTCCGCGAGGGCCCGGCCGATCCCGGGCGCGGCCGGGTTGAGCGTACGCGGCGTGCGGACGGGGTCGGCGGCCGAGAACGGCACCAGCCACAGGTCCTTGGCTGCCGTGCCCGCCGTGAGCCTGCGCCAGAAGCGGTCGAAGAGGAGCGCGCCCCGGCTGCCGGTGTCGGCCGTGCGGTCCCAGCCGGCCAGCACGGCGCAAGCCGCCGTGACGTCCACCGTCCTGCCGTCGCTCGCCGTCGCCGTGCCGCCGGGCAGCGCGGCGCAGGCCTTGGCCGCGTCGGCCGCCGCCAGTTCACCGGCCGGGACGCGGTTGGCGAACTGCTGCGCCTGCAGGTCGGCGACGGTCAGCCGACCCCGCGCGGCCATCGCCGCCACGTCCTCGACCGCTCCGCGCGTGCGCAGCGACCGCGGTGTGCCGAGGGTGCCCCAGATCCGCTCGTAGCCGGTCATAGGCCGGTCCGCGTTGGCCAGCCAGGCGCTGTCGTTGGAGTTCTCGGCGTACGGGGCGTCGCGCAGGGTCGGTGCCTTCCCGGGGCCGAAGACCCCCGGCTGCACCGCGTCGGGGTCCGAGCCGATCGCGCAGTCGCCGCGCGTACCGTCGAGTACGGCGAGCCCCGACGCCGGGTACGTGGCCCGTCCGAGCGGGGTGGAGCAGCGGGCGGCGAGCTCGTCGGTGATCCGGGGGAGCACCTGGGACTGGGTGAACAGGGTGGCGCCCGCGGAGTCCGCGGCGATCGTGTTGACCCAGGGCAGGCCCTGGGTATGCCTGAGGGCGTCCTGGATCCCGGCGACCGAACGGGCCTTGCCCAGGGCGAGGGCGGTGTCGAAGCCGCGCAGGTTCGCCGCGTTCGGGTCGTTCAGGGCGTAGGCGGTGGCCGTACTCCAGGGCAGCGGCAGACCGGGGCCGAGGCCGGTGATGACCGGGCCGTAGCGGGTCCACCACTGGGTGCGGGTGACGCGCCGGCCGCCCGCCACCTGGACGGTGACCTTCCGTTCGGTCATCCGTTCCGGCTTCCCGTCTACCAGGTAGGTGGTCGGGTCGGCCGGGTCCAGGGTGAGCTGGTGCAGGTTGACGGGGGTGCCGGTGGCGACCGTGTGGCTCCAGGCGACCTTCTCGTTGAAGCCGATGTTCACCACGGCGGTGCCGAGCAGGGAGCCGCCCGAGACGTTCAGCTCGCCGGGTATGGTCTGCTGCGACTGCCAGAACCGGCGACCGCCCTGCCAGGGGTAGTGCGGGTTGCCGAGGAGCAGGCCGCGGCCGCTCGCGGTGGTGGACCCGGCGAAGGCCACCGCGTTGGAGCCCATGTCGTAGCGGCCGGTGTCGAAGAAGGCCCGCGCGGCCTCGGCGGCGGCCGCCGGATCGACCCCCGCCGTGTCGGGCGCTGCCGCAGTCGTACGGGCTCCGGTGCCGGGCGGCTGCGCGGCGGTTATCCCGTCGATGCCGCGGCCCTGGCCGCCGAGCACCGAGATCGCGAAGCCGCGGGAGGCCACGTCGAGGGCGGTGACGGGGCGGACCCAGGCGGCGCCCTTGCAGGCGGGATCGGTGATCTTGTTCTGGGCGAGCCAGGCGTTGTATCCGGCGGCCCAGCCGCGCATCAGCTCCTTCAGGTCCGTGCCGGGGCCTGCCGGGGTGGGGGTGGCGAGCAGCTTCTCGACGGTGCCGGACTGGCGGACGCCCGTGAAGTACAGGTCGCTGGAGAGGTTCTTGGCGGCGGAGGAGAGGGACCCGTCGGGCACCGCGTCGGCGCCGAACCAGCGCGAGCGCTCACCGGCGACGGTGACGAACCCGTCGGCCAGGACGCACACCTGGTCGGCGGCCTGGGCCCAGCCGGTGCCGAAGCCGAGGTTCGCGTAGTCCTTGGCCACTATGTGGGGTATGCCGTACTCGGTGTAGCGGATCACGGCGGACAAGCCGCCGCGGGACGGCCCGCGGTCCCCGGTGCCGGCGGCGTCGGCCGCGGCGGCCTGCGGTACGGCGGCCGCGGCGGCGAGCAGGGCGGCGCCGGTGAGGGCGGCGCGGCGGAGGAGCGGGCGGGTGCGGAACGGCAAGGTGCCTCCCAAGTGGCATGGCGCGCGGGCGGGTTGCTCCTGGAGCAGCTGGTGCGTGCGTGCCCCCACACTCATGCAGGCGCGTTGACGGCCTGTCAACATCCCGTTGGGCATCCGAGCCGCGGTCTCGACCCCGCCACGAGCAGCCTCCGGCGGGTGCCGGCCCACCCGCGTGCACGGCTGCCCGCGGGCGCATGACCGGCCTTCGCTCCGGGCGGCTGGACGGGTGGACGGCACTGGGGCGTGCTGCCGGGTGCCACCGTGCGACACCGTGCCGTCCCTCGACCTACGGCTGGTCGGGGCGGGCCGCCCCGGCTCAGTCCCGGTCGGGGAGGAGGTCGGTGTGGCGCAGGCGGCGCACGGTGAGGTGTTCGTGGATCAGGCGGCCGACGAGCGCGCCGCCGTACACGACGAAGCCGACGCCGACCAGCCAGGACTGGACCACCAGCAGGGTGCCGAACGGGCCGTACGTGACCGCGTTCGAGGCGATCAGCGGAGAGAACACCAGCTGGGAGAAGACCCGCAGCCCGAGCAGGCCGACGCTGGTGGCCGCCGCCCCCGGTACCAGCGCACGCCAGCGGACCCGGCCGCCGAGCAGCAGGCGCTGGGAGCTCCAGAAGAAGAGGCAGGTGCCGAGCAGGTCGCCCGTGGTGCCGAGGGCCGTGCCGACGGCGTCGTCGGAGGGCGCGGGGATCTCGACGAGCAGCGCGAGGTAGCAGACCAGCAGGGCGAGCCACACGACGTGCCGCCACATGGTGTGCCACCGGGCGGTCGGCAGGTCCCAGACCTTCTCGTAGCCGGTCTGGACGGCCGAGCCGAAGGTGAGGCCGAAGACGGTGAGGGCGGCGAGACCGAAGGCGGTGGTCCGCTCCAGCGCCAGGTCGGCGGCGCCGAACACCATCTCGACCCGGGCGGCCGAGGCCTCGCTCACGCCGAGGGCCTGGCCGAGCCAGCGGCCGAAGCCGGAGCCGCTGCCCGGTGCGGCGGCGGCCACGACCACCAGCAGCGGCACCAGGGTCAGGAACCCGAGCGCCGCGAATCCCATGGCCCGGTGCATGAGCTCCATTTCGCGCCCCCGGCTCCAGGCCAGCCCGGCCGAGGAGGCCTGGAGCCGGGCATGGATCCGGCGCAGCATCGAGGTCACGGAACTGGCCTACCCGGCGGCACGCGGCGAACCGCGTCGCCACCCGGGAAATGGGCCCGAAAGGGTGGTTTCGCCAGCCCGCCCGGAAGGTGTCCCGCTGCCCGCTACTGGACCGTCCGCAGATCCACCAGCCGCTTGATCTTGCCCACCGAGCGCTCCAGCGTCTCCGGGTCGACGACCTCGACGGCGACCGAGACGCCGATGCCCTCCTTGACCGCCCGCACCACCTCGGCGGCCGCGGCCCGCCTGCGCCCGGCATCCGCATCCCGGCGCGCTTCCACCCGCACGGTCAGAGCGTCCATCCGGCCCTCGCGGGTCAGCCGCAGCTGGAAGTGGGGAGCCAGGCCGGCCGTCCGCAGCAGGATCTCCTCGATCTGCGTCGGGTAGAGGTTCACCCCGCGCACGATGATCATGTCGTCGCTGCGGCCGGTCACCTTCTCCATGCGCCGGAAGGCCGGCCGGGCGGTGCCCGGCAGCAGCCGGGTCAGGTCCCGGGTGCGGTAGCGGACGACCGGCATGGCCTCCTTGGTGAGCGAGGTGAACACCAGCTCCCCCGGCCCGCCTTCCGGCAGTACCTCGCCGGTGACCGGATCGACCACCTCCGGGTAGAAGTGGTCCTCCCAGATGTGCAGGCCGTCCTTGGTCTCGACGCATTCCTGCGCCACTCCCGGGCCCATCACCTCGGACAGCCCGTAGATGTCCACCGCGTCGATGCCGAGCCGCTCCTCGATCTCCCGGCGCATCTCCTCCGTCCACGGCTCCGCACCGAATATCCCCGTCCGCAGGGAGGTCGCGCGCGGGTCCATGCCCTGGCGCTCCATCTCGTCCAGCAGGGTGAGCATGTAGGAGGGCGTCACCATGATGACCTCCGGCCGGAAGTCCTGGATCAGCCTGACCTGGCGGTCCGTCATCCCGCCCGAGGCGGGAACGACCGTGCAGCCGAGGCGCTCCGCCCCGTAGTGCGCGCCGAGGCCGCCGGTGAAGAGGCCGTACCCGTACGCGACGTGGACGATCTGGCCGGGTCTGCCGCCGGCCGCCCGGATGGACCGGGCGACCACATCGGCCCAGGTGGCCAGATCCCCGTCGGTGTACCCAACGACGGTGGGGCGGCCGGTGGTGCCGCTGGACGCGTGGATGCGGCGCACCTCGGAGCGGGGGACGGCGAACATGCCGAAGGGGTACTGGTCGCGCAGGTCGGTCTTCGTCGTGAAGGGGAACAGCGCGAGATCGGCGAGGGACCGGCAGTCGTCGGGGTGCACCCCCGCCTTGTCAAAGGCCCGGCGGTGGAAGGGGACCCGCTCATAGGCGCGGTGCAGCGTCTCGCGCAGCCGCTTCAGCTGGAGGGCGGCCAGCTCGTCGCGGCCCAGCCGCTCGCTGTCGTCGTGGAAACCTGCGTACGCCGTCATGCCGTCACCTCATCGTGAGCGAGCCCCGCCAGCCGACCGATCATTCGGTAGATTGCCGGACCCCGGCGCCGAAATCAATGACTCGAACGAGTGATCGCATGATGACCCCGACCGCCTGGGCCGTGGACCTGGCGTCCACCCCCGGGCAGAAGCCGGCCGCGGCCCGGCTGCGGGCCGGCCGCGAGCCGTACGACACCGCCATCGCGGCCTACGAGCGGATCGTGGCGGGCGGGGACGCCGACACCGACTGGGACCGGGCTGCTCCCGTCTTCTACGGGCGGTGGGACGAGCGGGCCCGGGTGAACCATGCGGCGGGCGGGCAGCAGCAGAACGAGAAGGCGGCCCTGGCCTTCGCGGGCCCCGGAGCCTTCGACCCGCCCGCCACCCGCCAGGCGCTGCGGCGGCTGACGGCCGAGGTGCTGGTGCTGGCCGGAGAGCTGGACGGCAACCCGCCCCCGGCCCTGGCCGCGCAACTCGCGGAGCTCTTCCCGCGGGGTGCGGTCGACGTGCAGCCGGGCGCGGCGCACTTCCCGTTCCTGGACGACCCGGAGTGGTTCGCGGCCCGCATCGAGCGGTTCCTGTCCGAAGGCGCCTGGGCGCCCGGGCGGAGGGCGGACCCGGCCGGGCGGCCCCGGCCCGGCCAGGGCCGCCGTACGCCGACGGGCGCGCGGCCGCCCGTGCGTCGGCGTACGGTCGAAGCAGATGCCCCTCGCGAAGGGAGGCGGCGGCGATGTCCGTCATCGACCCCGCGGTGTCGGTACGCCTGAGTGCCGCCGGCGCCCGGCGCCTCTACGCGCTGCTGGCGGAGACGGCCCACCTGCTGGAGCACCCCGGCCCCGTCCAGCTGACCGACGAGCAGGTCGGCGCGCTGGGCGGGGGCGCGGACCGTGACGAGCTCGCCACCTGGGCCCGCGCCCTCGCGGCCGACCTGCGCTCCCAGCTCTAGGGAGTGTCCTGTCTAGGCTTAGGCAGTGTCTTGCCGGTCAGGCCGGTCAGGCCGGCCGGCCGCGTCCGCCTCCGTGGCCACCGACTTCGCCCAGCGGTAGTCCGCCTTGCCGCTGGGGGAGCGCTGGATCGCGGGCGTGACGACCAGCTGGCGGGGGATCTTGTAGCCCGCCAGCCGGCTGCGGCAGTGGGTCTGGATCTCGTCCAGCGTCGGCTCCGGCGCGCCGTCCCGGATCTGGACCACCGCCGCGACGTGATTGCCCCAGCGCGCGTCCGGCACCCCGGCGACCAGGGCGTCGTACACGTCCGGATGGGACTTCAGCGCCTGCTCGACCTCCTCCGGGTAGACCTTCTCGCCGCCCGTGTTGATGCACTGCGAGCCGCGCCCCAGCACGGTGACGATGCCCTGTTCGTCGACGGTCGCCATGTCGCCGAGCAGCACCCACCGCTCGTCGCCCTTCCGGAAGAAGGTCTCGGCGGTCTTCACCGGGTCGTTGTAGTAGCCGAGCGGGACATGGCCGCGCTGCGCCAGACGCCCCGGTACGCCCACCGGCACGGCCTCGTGGGTCACCGGGTCCACCACCTGGGTCCGGTCGTTGACCGCGAGGCGGAAGCCCTTCTCCGGGCCCGCGTCGTCGGTCGCCCGCCCGTTGGATCCGGACTCCGAGGAGCCGAAGTTGTTCAGCAGCACCACGTGCGGCACGAGCCGCTGGAACTCGGCCCGCACCGTCTCCGACATGATCGCCCCTGACGAGGAGACGCTGAACAGCGAGGACAGGTCCGTCCCCTTCAGCGGCCCGTTCAGGGCGTCGATGAGCGGCCGCAGCATCGCGTCGCCCACGAGCGACACGCTCGACACCTTCTCCTTCTCGATCGTCCGGAGGACTTCCTCGGGCGCGTACTTGCGGTGGATCACCACCCGCTGCCCGTAGTTGAAGGCGATGAACGAGGTCAGCGTCGAGGTGCCGTGCATCAGCGGGGGGGCGGGGAAGAAGGTCAGCCCGGCGCCGCGCGCCGCGACCCGCTCGGCCAGCTCCTCGGGCCGCTTCACCGGCTCGCCCGAGGGCTCGCCGCCGAACAACCCTGCGAAGAACAGGTCCTCGGCCCGCCACATGACGCCCTTGGGCATGCCGGTCGTGCCGCCGGTGTAGATGACGAAGAGGTCGTCGGGGGAGCGGGGCGGGAAGCCGCGTTCGGGGGAGCCCGCCGCTTCGGCGGCCGCGTACGCGACCGGCGCGATCGAGGGCTCCGGTGCGCCCTCGGGGGCCGCGCCGACCCGGATCAGGTGCCGCAGCCCCGGCGTCTGCGGCAGGGCGGCCGCCACCCGCGCGGTGAACTCGCCCTCGAAGACGAGCGCGGCGAGGTCGGCGTCGTTGTAGAGGTAGACCAGCTCCTCCTCCACATAGCGGTAGTTGACGTTCACCGGGACGAGGCGCGCCTTCAGGCAGGCCAGGACGGTCTGCAGGTACTCGATCCCGTTGTAGAGGTGCAGGCCCAGGTGCTCGCCGGCCTTCAGTCCGCTGTCCAGCAGGTGGTGGGCGATGCGGTTCGCCGCCGCGTCCAGCTGCGCGTAGGTCAGACGGCGCTCGGCGCCGGTCCCGGGGTGGTCCACGTACACCAGGGCCTCGCGGTCCGGGACCACGTCGACGACCGACTCGAACAGGTCGGCAAGGTTGTACTCCACCGTTCCTCCTCACCCCCGAAAGTTCCCCTTGGCGCAGCCGCCACCGGGCCGCTCGGCGGCCATTAGAGCGCCGCCCACCCGAACTGGGAAGGGCGCAGCCCAAGAAATCTGACTGGGTGTCAGAAAACCCTTGAAGTGCACACGGCCCTCCTGCAACCTGTTCTAGGTCTTGAGACGGGAGGACGGCAATGGGTGGGACGGAACACCTGACCGTGGAGCGCCGCGGCGCCACGCTGGTGCTCACCATGAACAGGCCCGAGGCGAAGAACGCGCTCTCGCTGCCGCTGCTGGTGGGGCTCTACGACGGCTGGCTGGAGGCGGACGTCGACGACACCGTCCGCTCGGTCGTCCTGACCGGCGCGGGCGGGGACTTCTGCGCCGGGATGGACCTGAAGGCGCTGGCCGGGAAGGGCATGGCGGGCGAGCAGTACCGGGACCGCCTGAAAGCCGACCCCGACCTGCACTGGAAGGCCATGCTCCGCCACCACCGCCCGCGCAAGCCGGTGATCGCGGCGGTGGAGGGGTACTGCGTGGCCGGCGGCACCGAGATCCTCCAGGGCACGGACATCCGGGTCGCGGGTGCAGGCGCCACCTTCGGACTGTTCGAGGTCAAGCGCGGCCTCTTCCCCATCGGCGGCTCCACGGTGCGGCTGCCGCGCCAGATTCCGCGCACCCATGCGCTGGAGATGCTGTTGACCGGCCGGCCGTACTCCGCCGAGGAGGCGGCCCGGATCGGCCTGGTCGGCCAGGTCGTCCCCGACGGAACGGCGCTGGCCAAGGCCCTGGAGATCGCCGAGCAGGTCAACGCCTGCGGACCGCTCGCCGTCGAGGCGGTCAAGGCCTCCGTCTACGAGACCGCCGAAATGACCGAGACGGACGGACTGGCCGCCGAACTGGCCCGCGGCTGGCCGGTCTTCGACACGGCGGACGCCAAGGAGGGCGCCCGCGCCTTCGCCGAAAAACGCCCCGCGGTCTACCGCCGGGCGTAACCGCTTCCCCCGCGACCCCACGACCCCGCCCCCACCCCCCGTCACCCCGCCGAACCGCCCCCGGAGTCCGCCCCGGAGAATCGGAGAGAGCCCTCATGACAGCAGCCGCGTCCCCGCCAGAGGTGCTGCGCGCGCCACTCGTCGTCGAGTTTCCCTTCACCCGGTCCCTCGGGCCCGTGCAGAGCGCCTTCCTGACCGGTCTGCGCGAGCGCGTCGTCCTCGGCGTCAAGGCCGCCGACGGCACGGTGATGGTCCCACCCGTCGAATACGACCCCCGCACCGCCGAGGAGATCCGCGAGCTCGTCGAGGTCGCCCCCACCGGCACCGTCACCACCTGGGCGTGGAACGGCCGGCCCCGCCCCCACCAGCCCCTCGACACCCCCTTCGCCTGGGCCCTCGTACGCCTGGACGGCGCCGACACCGCGATCCTGCACGCCCTCGACGCGCCCGGACCCGAAGCCGTGCACACCGGCATGCGGGTACGGGTGCGCTGGGCCGAGGAGCGGGTCGGGGCGATCACCGACATCGCCTGCTTCGAACCGTACGAGGGCCCTGCCGAGCGCGAACCCGCCCCGCACGACGGCGTCTTCGCCGACGCCGTCACCGGGATCACCGCACCGGCGCGCCTCGACTACACCTACAGCCCCGGCCGCGCCCAGACCGCGTACATCAACGCCCTCGCCGAGCAGAAGACCGTCGGGGAACGCTGCCCCTCCTGCCACAAGGTGTACGTGCCGCCGCGCGGCGCCTGCCCCACCTGCGGGGTCGCCACCACCGACCGGGTCGAGGTCGGCCCCGCCGGCACCGTCACCACCTTCTGCATCGTGAACATCAAGGCGCGCAACCTCGACATCGAAGTTCCCTACGTCTACGCCCACATCGCCCTCGACGGCGCCGACCTGGCCCTCCACGGCCGGATCGGCGGCATCCCGTACGACCAGGTCCGCATGGGCCTGCGGGTGGAACCCGTGTGGACCGAAGGCGGACGCTACCCCGACCACTACCGCCCCACCGGCGAGCCGGACGCGGACTACGACGCGTACAAGGAGCTCATCTGATGCCCCGACCGACGGCCCGATCGACGGCCCGGTACGCCCGCGAGGTCGCCGTCGTCGCCTTCGCGCAGAGCAACCACCTGCGGCGCACCGACGAGCTCAGCGAAGTCGAGATGGTGATGCCGGTCCTGCACCAGGTGCTGGAGAAGACCGGCCTGAAGGCTGGTGAGATCGGCTTCACCTGCTCCGGCTCCAGCGACTACCTCGCCGGCCGGGCCTTCTCCTTCACCATGACCTTGGACGGGGTGGGCGCCTGGCCGCCGATCTCCGAATCGCACGTCGAGATGGACGGCGCGTGGGCCCTGTACGAGGCCTGGGTCAAGATCCAGACCGGCGAGGCCGACACCGCGCTCGTGTACGCGTACGGGAAGACCTCGCCCGGATCCGTACGCGACGTCCTGACCCGGCAGCTCGACCCCTACTACGTGGCGCCGCTGTGGCCCGACGCGGTGGCCCTCGCCGCCCTCCAGGCCCAGGCGCTGATCGACGCCGGGGAGAGCGACGAGGACGCCCTCGCCGCCATCGGAGCCCGCAGCCGGGCCGCCGCCGGGGAGAACCCGCACGCCCAGCTCCGGGGCGCCGTCCCACAGGGCGACTACCAGGTGCGGCCGCTGCGCACCGGTGACTGCCCGCCCATCGGCGACGGTGCGGCCGCGGTCGTCCTCGCCGCGGGGGACACGGCGCGGCGGCTGTGCGCGCGGCCCGCCTGGATCACCGGCATCGACCACCGGATCGAAGCGCACGGCCTGGGCCTGCGCGACCTCACCGACTCCCCGTCGACCCGGACGGCCGCAGAACACGCGGGCGTCTTCGACGCCCCGGTGGACACGGCCGAACTGCACGCGCCGTTCTCCTCCCAGGAGGTCGTGCTCCGCAAGGCGCTCGGGCTCGGCGAAGCCGTCACCGTCAACCCCTCCGGCGGGGCGCTGGCCGCCAACCCGGTCATGGCCGCCGGCCTGATCCGGATCGGCGAGGCCGCCGCCCGGATCCACCGCGGCGCGTCCGACCGGGCCGTCGCCCACGCGACCTCCGGCCCCTGCCTCCAGCAGAACCTGGTCGCCGTCCTGGAAGGGGACCCCGTATGAGCACGTCGGGCAAGGAGCCGGTGGCCGTCGTCGGCATCGGCCAGACCAAGCACGTCGCCGCCCGCCACGACGTCTCCATCGCCGGCCTGGTCCGCGAGGCGGCCGCCCGCGCGCTCGCCGACGCCGAGCTGACCTGGGCGGACATCGACGCGGTCGTCATCGGCAAGGCCCCCGACTTCTTCGAGGGCGTGATGATGCCGGAGCTGTACCTGGCCGACGCCCTCGGCGCGGTCGGCAAGCCCATGCTGCGCGTCCACACCGCCGGCTCGGTGGGCGGCTCCACCGCACTCGTCGCCTCGAACCTGGTCGCGGCCCGCGTCCACCGCACGGTGCTCACCCTCGCCTTCGAGAAGCAGTCGGAATCCAACGCCATGTGGGGCCTGTCGCTGCCCGTCCCCTTCCAGCAGCCCCTGCTGGCGGGCGCGGGCGGCTTCTTCGCCCCGCACGTCCGGGCGTACATGCGGCGCACCGGCGCGCCCGACACGGTCGGCTCACTGGTCGCGTACAAGGACCGCCGCAACGCGCTGAAGAACCCGTACGCCCATCTGCACGAGCACGACATCACCCTGGAGAAGGTCCAGGCCTCGCCGATGCTGTGGGACCCGATCCGGTACTCGGAGACCTGCCCCTCCTCCGACGGGGCCTGCGCCATGGTCCTCACCGACCGGGCGGGCGCGGCCCGTTCGCCGCGGCCGCCGGCCTGGGTGCACGGCGGTGCCATGCGCAGCGAACCCACGCTGTTCGCGGGCAAGGACTTCGTCTCGCCGCAGGCGGGCAAGGACTGCGCCGCCGACGTGTACCGGCAGGCCGGGATCACCGACCCGCGCCGGGAGATCGACGCGGTGGAGATGTACGTGCCGTTCTCCTGGTACGAGCCCATGTGGCTGGAGAACCTGGGCTTCGCGCAGGAGGGCGAGGGCTGGAAGCTCACGGAGGCCGGGGTCACCGAGCTGGACGGCGACCTCCCCGTGAACCCCTCCGGCGGAGTCCTGTCCACCAATCCGATCGGCGCCTCCGGCATGATCCGTTTCGCGGAGGCGGCGCTCCAGGTCCGCGGCCAGGCGGGAGAACATCAGGTTCCCGGAGCCCGGCGCGCGCTGGGACACGCGTACGGAGGCGGCGCGCAGTTCTTCGCGATGTGGCTGGTGGGGGCGCAAGCGCCTGCCCCCTGAGGAGGGTTGACGTCCGTGCGACTCCCGGGGGGCGGGTGCCGGACCGGCCGCGGGTGACGCACCGTGGTCTGTGCGACACCCGCCGCGATGGTTAACCTGGCCCCCGGACGACGTACCGGGAGGAGCACGCACGTGGCCGAGAGCATGACTTCGCAGCCCCTGGCCGGCTGGGGCAAGCCGGACCTCGATCTCAGCGGGGCGGACTGGCAGTCCAGCAGCCGGGGGGCGGGCGACGTCCAGATCGCCTTCGTCGAGGGATTCATCGCGATGCGCAACAGCGAGCGCCCCGAGAGTCCCTCGCTGATCTTCGCGCCGGACGAGTGGCGCAGGTTCGTCCTGGACGCGCGGGGCGGAGAGTTCGACCTGACGTAGCTTCGGGCCGCAGGCGGCGTACACCGGGCGCGGCCGCCGCTCCGGTGGCGCCGCCTCCCGGCCCCGGGAGGCGTGGAGGACCCCGGCCGCGATCTTTCCCGGCAGACGGCCTCGCGCGGGCGCGCGCGGGCGTACGCTGATCCCCGAACCGGTCTGGGGGGTACCAGCCATGACGGATCGCCGGACCCGCATACGGCGCACGATGTTCGAACGCGAGGCAGAGCTCGCCACGGTGGACGAGGCCTTGGACCAGCTCACCGGCGCCGGCACCGGCCCCGCGTCCGGCACGGGCGGCGCGCTGCTCGCCTTCTCCGGCCCGGCCGGCCTCGGCAAGACCACCCTCCTCGCCGAAGTGCGCCGCCGCGCCCGCGCCCGCTCCTGCACCCTCCTCGCCGCCCGCGGCGGCGAACAGGAGCAGAGCCAGCCCTTCCACGTCGCCCGCCAGCTCATCCAGCCCCAGCTGGCCGGCCGCTCCGAGGAGGAACTGCGCGCCGCCCTCGGCAGTTGGTACGCCATCATCGGCCCCGCCCTCGGCCTCTGCGCCCCCGACCAGGGCGCCCCACCCGACCCCCAGGGCCTGCGGGACGGCCTCGACTGGGTCCTCACCCACCTCGCCGTGCAGCGCGCCCCCGTCGTCCTCCTCCTCGACGACGCGCACTGGGCCGACCCCGAATCCCTCTCCTGGCTCGCCGCCTTCGCCCCGCGCGCCGAACACCTTCCCCTGCTCCTCGTCGTCGCGTACCGCCCCGACGAACTGCCTCCGCACGCCGATTCCTTCCGCAAGCTGCCCGGCCGTGCCGGACAGCGCCCGCTCGCCCTGGCACCGCTCACGGCGGGCGCCGTCTCCACCCTCGTCCGCGAAGCACTCGGCGGCCACGCCGACGACGCGTTCTGCCGGGAGGCCTGGACCGTCACCACCGGCAACCCCTTCGATGCCGTCGAGCTCACCGCCAAGGTGCGCGACGAGGGCCTGGCCCCCGTCGAGGCCAGCGCACCGCTGCTGCGCGACCTCGCCGCCGCTCAGCGGGGCAGCGGCCTCGTCGCCCGCCTGCGCAGCCTCGGCCCCTCCACGGTGCGCTTCGCCTGGGCCTGCGCCGTGCTCGGCACCGCCATCCCGCAGGAGCTCGCCGCCCGCGTCGCCGGACTCGGCTCCGAGGAGGCCGCCGACGCGACCGGGCGGCTCCGCGGCGCCCGCATCCTGTCCGGGCCCGCCGAGGACCCCGACGCCGGACTGGAGTTCGTCCACCCGCTGATCGCCACCGCCCTCTACCGCGCCATCCCGGACGCACTGCGGGTCGCCCTCCACGGCCAGGCCGCCGTCGCCGTCGTCGACGCAGGGCGGGGTCCCTCCGCCGCTGGCCGCCACCTGCTGGAGACCCACCCGGAGAACGACCCCTGGGTGGTGCGCACGCTGCGCGAGGCCGCCGCCGAGAACCTGCGGGCCGGCGCCCCCGAAGCCGCCCGCCGCCAGCTCGCCCGCGCCCTGCGCGAGCCCCCCGACTTCGACCAGCGGGCCGCCGTCCTGTACGAGCTCGGCTGCGCCTCCCTGCTCACCGAACCCGCGAACACCGTCAACCACCTGCGCGCCGCGCTCGCCGAACCCTCCGACGACCCCGCGCTGCGCCAGGGCATCGTCATCCGGCTCGCCCAGGTCCTCGCCCACAGCGACCGCCTCGCCGACGCCTCGGAATGCCTGGCGCGGGAGATCCCGAAGACCCCGGACGTACGGGCCCGCCTGCGACTGCAATCCGAACAGTTCATGTGGGACGCCTTCAACGCCGCCGAGACCGACTCCCCGGCCCGCTCGCGGCGCCTGGCCCGACTCGCCGACCGGCTGACCGGACGCGACCTCACCGAGCGGTACGTGATCGGCCTGCGAGCCTGGGACGCCTGCCTGCGCGGAGAGCCCGTGGACGTCGTCCTGCACCACGCCGACCGGGCCCTGGACGGCGGGTTCAGCTGGGCGCACGAAGACCGGGGCTTCGAGGTGCCCGTACTCGCCGCCCTGGTCCACATGTACGCCGACCGGCCCTGGCGGGCGGAGGAGCTGTTCGACGCGGGCACCGCCGAGTTCGAGCGGCAGGGCTGGCGCGGGGCGCACCTCTCCTTCGCGTACAGCCTGCGCGCCTACATCCGCTACCGGCGAGGGCGGCTCGTCGAGGCCGAGGAACTCGTCCGGGCCGGGCTGCGGCTCGCCGAACGCGTGGGCCGGCGCACCCCCGTCCACTGGTACGCCATAGCGATCCTCGTCGCGACCCTGCTCGCGCGGGGGCGGGTCGAGGAGGCCTGGGAGCTGGCCCGGGAGCACGACTACGGAAAGCCCTTCCCGGCCGCCGTCGTCTTCCCCGACTCCCAGACCGTCTACGCCGAACTGCTCCTGGCCCGCGGGGAGCGCAAGGCCGCCGCCGTCGAGCTGGAAGAGGTGGACCGGCGGCTGACCCCGCGCGGCATCCAGAACCCGGCCTGGTGCCCCTGGCAGCTGCACCTGGCCCGCGCCGTGGCCGCGGACGACCCGGGCCGGGCGCGGGCCCTGGCCGGCGACGCCGTCCGGCGGGCCCGGGCCTTCGGCGCGGCCTCCGCCATCGGGCAGGCCCTCAGGGTGGCGGCGGAGGTCGCGGAGCCGGAGGACCGGGAGGGACTCCTACGGGAGGCCGTGGCCCTGCTGTCGGCATCCCCCGCCGGATACGAACTGGCCTGCGCCCTGGCCGCCTTGGGCACGGCCCTGCGGGACCGGGACCTGCTCATTCAGGCCGTGGCGGCGGCGCGGGAGTGCGGCGCGGACGGACTGGCGGCCGAAGCGGCCGCCGCCCTGCCGGGATACGGCGTCTTGCCGCGCTGGGATCCGGGCACCCTGCAACCGAATCGCCACACGGGGGACAACCGCGTATGAACACGCCACCATCGGCCCCTGGAGCGCAGCGCACCGCCGGATCATCCGTCGGGATCGGCGCTCTCGTTCCGCTGACTCGCCCCGGCTGGGTCGAGGCGGGCCGACACCTGCTCGCCGGACTCGAACTCGCCGTGCGCGAAGTCAATGACGCCGGCGGGGTCGGCGGAAGACCACTGGAACTGGTGGTCCGGGACACCGCGGCCGATCCCCAGAGGGCCGCGGCGGCCGTGGACGAACTGGCCGGCCTGGGCGTGGCCGCCTTGGCGGGGGAGTACCACAGCGTCGTCGCTCGCGCCGCTGCCACCAGGGCCGACGCCCTCGGCCTGCCGTTCCTCTGCTCGTCGGCGGTGCTCGACGCGCTCACCGAACAGCCGACGGAATGGGTCGCGCGCCTCGCCCCGGCGCAGTCCCGCGGCTGGCAGATCTACGCGGACTTCCTCCTCGGCGCGGGCCACCGCCGCATCGCCGTGGCAGCCGAACCGAGCGTCTACTGGGCATCCGGGACCCGCATCCTGCGGGACCACCTCGCTCCACGCGGCGGCACCGTCATCGAACTCGACATGCGCGCGCTCGCCCCCACGGCCGTGTGCGACGCACTCGTCGACCAGCGCGCGACAGCCCTCGTGCTCCTGGTCGGGCACCCCGAACCGGCCGTGTCGATCGTCAAGTCCGTCCGCCGCGACCAGCGCCTCGCCGACCTCTTGACGGGTGCTCCGGCAGGGCAACCGGAGTTCGCCGAATGGGCGAGGTTGCTGGGCGACGACGGCGCCGCGATCCCGTTCCTGCGGTACCTGCCCGAGCGCATCGGCCCACTGGGCGCACGGGTCGAGACGGCCCTTCGGGAGCGGCTGGCCGAAGCGCCCTCCTTCGTCGCCTTCGAGGGCTACGACACGGTCACCGTCCTCGCCGAAGTGCTGCGCTCTCACGGCGCGGGCCGGGCGCGCACGGCCGCATCCTGGCCGCGCGTCGCAGTCGAAGGCACCCGCGGACCGATCCGGTTCTCCCGTACGCCGGGCATCAGCGTGTGGCAATGCGCGTGGACGCCGATCCAAGTCGTCGACCGGGATCCGGCGGACCCCGACCGCTTTCGGATCCTCCACGCCGGCTGAGCGACACGGCAGGACTTCACCGTACGGGCCGCGCCGAAGGCGTTCGCCCGTAGCTCAAGACGGGAGAGCCGGCCGCAGCCGGGGCAGTGTGGTCCCCATGGACCACGCCTCCAGGATCTCCCTTCTCCAGAATGAGGCCGCGGCCTTCGAGAAGGCCGTGCGCACCGCCCTCGACCCCGGCGGTCCGGCGCCGCTCGTGCCCTCGTGTCCCGGATGGTCGGTCTCCGACCTCGTCGGACACCTCGGGGGAGTGCACCGCTACCTCATCCGCATCCTGCGGGAACGCCTCACGCAGGCCCCGGACCCGTCCGACCTCTCCCTGTACGGGCTCCCCTCCGCCCCGGGGGAACTGGCCGCCTGGCCGTTGCCCGACCGGGCGCCGAGCCTGGGGCCCGCGCCGCAGGGGCTGACGGCCTGGTTCGCCGAGGGCGCGCGGGGGCTCGCGGACCTGTTCCGGGAGCTCGGGCCGGACGTGCCGGTCTGGACCTGGGCGCCGGAGCGGACCTCGGGCTTCTGGCTGCGGATGCAGACGATCGAGCTGGCCCTGCACCGTTGGGACGCCCAGTCCGTGGCCGGAGCAGCGGCCCCGCTGGACCCCGCCCTGGCCGCGGACGCCGTCGCCCAGACCTTCGAGGTGATGGCCCCGGCCCGCCGGGGCTGGCGGACGGCCCCGCCGGGCAGGGGCGAGCGGTACCGCTTCCGGCTCGTGGACGGCCCGGAATCCTGGACGGTCGTCTTCGCCGGGGACGCGGTACGGCTGGAGCCCGACTCCACCGAGCCGGTTGACGTGGAGGCCACCGGTTCGGCCTCGGACCTGGCCCTCTTCCTCTGGGGCCGGCTCCCCGACACGGCCCTGCAGGTCACCGGCGATCCCACCCGGCTCCAGCACTACTTCACACTGGTCCCGCCCGTCTGAGGAGCGGCCCGCCCACCGGCCCCTGCGCGGCCCGGGGCGGCCCGGGCGGGGCACCGCCGGGGCGGGGGCCCCGCGGCCGGAAAACCCGTCCGGCCACGTACCATGGCGGCATGTCCTTCCTCCGCCGCAACCGCGCCGCCACACCCGCCGGCCCGGACTTCGACGTCCTGGCCATGGACCCGGGGGACTGGCCGGGCAATCTCGGGGCCGGGCTGCTCCCCGCACCCGACGGCAGCTGCCAGGGCGTCTTCCTCCGCTACGACCTCTTCGGCGGACGCGGCCCCGCGATGATCATCGGCAACCTCCCCGAGGGCTCCCCGGCCCGGGACCTCGCCGAGGGTCAGGTCCCCTTCGAGGTGGCCCAGCTCCTCGACGCCCTGGAGAACGACGAGGACGTCGAGGTCACCGGCGTCGAGGACTGCCCGGTGATGCAGGGCGACAACCTCCTCATCGTCCGGAAGATCAAGCTGTCCGAGGGCCGGATCAGCTGCGTGCAGTTCGACCGCAGCGACAATGTGCTGGTCACCATCGCCAGCTGGGACCGGCCCATCACCGATGACCTGTACGCCCTCCTGAAGCCGCTCCCCGCCGAGCTCTTCCAGCAGGGCTAGCGGGCCCGCAGCCCCGTACCCCCCCCCGCACGGCCTACGCGTCCGCGATGTCGTTCGCCGCCACATGGCCGAACGTCATCGCGGGGCCGATCGTCGACCCCGCCCCCGCATAGCTGTGCCCCATCACCGCCGCGCTCGCGTTGCCCGCGGCCCACAGGCCGCGGATCACCGAGCCGTCGGGCCGCAGCGCCCGCGCCCGCGCGTCCGTGACGATGCCGCCCTTGGTCCCCAGATCACCCGGCACGATCTTGAAGGCGTAGAACGGTGGGGCCCAGATCGGGGCCAGGCACGAGTTCGGCTGGACCCCCGGGTCCGTGTAGTAGTGGTCGTACGCCGTGTCCCCCCGGTGGAAATCGGGGTCGGCGCCCGCCCACGCCTGCGCGTTGAACCGGTTGAGCGTCGCCCGCAGGGCCCCGGCCGGTACGCCGATCTGGCCCGCCAGCGCGTCCCAGGTCCACGCTTTCTTCGCCGCGCCCGCCTCGTACCACGCGTCGGGGAAGACGAGGGTGGGCAGGACGTCCTTGAACAGGTACCTGTTGCGGTAGTTCTGATCGACGATCAGCCAGGCGGGGATGTGCGAGCCGGGTGCGCCCCGGTCCTTCTCGTACATCAGGTGCACCACGTCGCTGTACGGCGCCGCCTCGTTCACGAACCGCGCCCCCGCCGCGTTCACGATCAGCCCGCCCGGCAGGGTCCGTTCGGCGAGGCAGAAGTACGGTTCGCCCGGCAGCGGGATCGACGGGCCCCACCACGCGTCCTCCATCAGGGCCAGGGCCGCCCCCGCCCGCTGCCCCGCCCGGATACCGTCGCCGGTGTTCTCCTTCGCGCCCACCGACCACTGCGTGCCGATGGGCTGCTGCTGGTACTGCGCCCGCATCTGCGCGTTGTGCTCGAAGCCGCCCGAACCGATGACCACGCCGCGCCGGGCCCGTACGACGCCCCGTACGCCCTCCTTCTCCACCACCACCCCGGTGACCGCCCCGCCCTCCTGGACCAGGTCCACCAGCGGGCTGTTCAACCACAACGGAACGCCCGCCTGGAGCAGCCCGGCCCGCAGGCCGGCCGCCAGGGCCTGGCCCATCGTCAGCGGCTTCTGCCCGCACAGCGCGGCCTTCGTACCGCGCGCCAGGCATTCCGTGGACACGGCGAGCCCTTTGGCGTTCACCGCCGCCAGGTTCAGCCACTTGTAGTCCTGGCTGAAGACCACCATCCCGGCCGGGACGGGCATGTACGCCGGGTTCAGGCGGGCCAGTTCGGCCCCGAGCAGGTTGCCGTCGAACTGGTCGGGCTCGATGGACCGGCCGTTCGCCAGGCCGCCCGGCAGGTTCGGGTAGTAGTCGCTGTACCCGTCCATGTACCGGAAGCGCAGCGGACTTGCGGCCATGACGAAGTCCAGCATCCGCGGCCCGTTCGCGAGGAACGCCGCCTGCCGGTCGGCCGGTACGTCCGGGCCGACCACCGCCGCGAGGTACGCCGCCGCCTTCTGAGGGGTGTCGGGCACCCCCGCGTTCAGGATCACCGAGTTGTTCGGCAGCCAGATCCCGGCCCCCGAGCGCGCCGCCGAACCGCCGAAGGTCGGCGCCTTCTCGACCACCAGCACGCTCAGCCCCCGCTTGGCGGCGGTCAGCGCCGCGGTCATCCCGGCCGCCCCCGACCCGACCACGACCACGTCGTACTCGCCGAGCGGGGCTGCGCCGGAGGCCCGCGCGGCGGCGGAGGGCAGGACCGTCGCGGCCAGCATCCCGGCCCCCGTGCCGGCGAGGACCGTCCGACGGGAGGGCAGGGCGGCGGCGGGCAGGGCGGCGGACGGCGGGCCGGCGGACGGGGCGGAAGCAGACGGCACGGCGGAAGCAGGGCTCGCGCTCATGGGCGGTCTCCAGCGGAGTGGGAGGAGGGGACGGTGGCGCCGACGCAACTGATGCCGGGTCAGAAAAGGTGTTCGGGGGATCATGTGATGTCAAGGCATGCGCAGGGGTGACGAGACGGCCCGGAACGCACGAAATCCCGTGGTACGCACAGCAGGTGCGTACACCACGGGATTTCCGTACGGGAGGAGCGGGCAGCGGTTCGCCGGGATCAGCGGGTTCCGACCACCGCCCGTACCGCCCTGCGGGCCATGCCGCAGTCGTCGTGCAGGCGGCGCAGCAGCAGCCGCTGCTCCTCACCGGAGGACAGGGCGCCCGCCGGCAGGGGCTGGGTCGGGGCGGCCGCCAGCATGGAGCGCTGGACCGCCGTCTCGGACATCCGGATCTCCCTGGTCAGCACCAGCATCAGGTTGACCAGGAACGCGTCCCGGGCAGCCGGGCCGGCCGCCTGGGCCAGCCGGCTGATCTGGCTGCGCGCGGCCGGCGCGTCGCCCAGCACCGCCCACAGGGTGGCGAGGTCGTAGCCGGGCAGGTACCACCCCGCGTGCTCCCAGTCGAGCAGCACCGGCCCGGCCGGGGACAGCAGGAGGTTCGACAGCAGCGCGTCCCCGTGGTTGAACTGCCGCTGCACGCCCGCCAGTTTCAGCCCGCGCAGCAGATTCTGCAGATCACCGAGATCCCGGTCGGTGAGCAGCCCCAGTTCGTGGTACCGCGCGATCCGCTGCGGGTAGTTCAGCGGATCCCCGAACAGATCGGTCGGCGGACGCCACTGGTTCACCCGGCACACCGCGCCCAGGGCCGCCCGTACGTCGGCCCGCGGCGGGGCCTCCACGGGGTGCCGCTGCAATGCCGCGACCCGGCCCGCCATCCGCTCGACCACCAGCGTGCAGTTCTCGGGATCGGCGGCGATCAGCCGCGGCACCCGGACCGGCGGGCGGTGTCGGACGAACGCCCGGTACGTCGCTATTTCGTGCCGGTACCGCTCGCGCCACTCCGGCGAGTGGTCCAGTAAAACCTTTGCGACGGCGGTCGTCCGCCCGGTCGTCCCCACGAGGAGGACCGACCGGCCGCTGCGGCGCAGCACCTGCACCGGCGCGAACTCCGGACAGATCCGCTGCACCGAGGCGAGCGCCGTGCGCAGCTGCGCACCCTGCGGCCCCGAGAGGTCGATTCTGCCGCTGAGCGGCTGGGGGCCGGTCCCCGGCATCCGCCGCGCCCGTACGGCGCCCTGCGCCGGTGCCGCGGGGCGGCCGGGATCGAGATAGGGGCCGCCGCCCGCCTGGAGCGTGCGGTGCGGCCGGACCGGGGCGGACACGGAGGACGTTGATGCGTACATGGAGTTACGGATCCCTTCGTGCGCCGACGAGTTCGAACGCCGCCCCGCCCGTCCCGTACTTCACCCTGGGGAGTTCCGCCGGTGACCGGGTCGGGGAGGCGCATTCCTACCTGACACCCGGCCGTGGGTGGCGGACCATCTTGCGTGCCCTGGCGAAGCCTGGCGAATAGTCGCTGGGCATCTGACGGCGGGCTACTGTCAAGTCAGCCGAGAACCTGGGGGCTTGACGTGAGCAGAGGACCAAACACCCGCCTGAGCGACCTGTTCGGCCTCGCCGGCTGGTCGAAGGGCGAGCTGGCGAGGATGGTCAACCGGCAGGCGGCCGCCATGGGCCACCACCAGCTGGCCACCGACACCTCGCGGGTGCGGCGCTGGATCGACATGGGGGAGACCCCGCGCGAGCCGGTTCCCACCGTACTGGCAGCCCTGTTCACCGAGCGGCTCGGTCGTGTCGTGACCATCGAGGACCTCGGGTTCGTACGGCAGCGGCGCACCACCAAACGGCAGCCGGACGGGGCGAAGGAGAACCCCGACGGAATGCCCTGGGCGCCCGAACGCACAGCCGCGGTCCTCACCGAATTCACGGGAATGGACCTCATGCTCAACCGTCGCGGTCTGATGGGCGCGGGAGTCGCGCTCACTGCCGGCTCCGCCCTCAGCAAAGCCATGTACGACTGGCTGCACACCGACCCCCGCACCGCACAGGACCCAGGCTTCGGCGAGTCCTTCCAGGCCGACCAGGCGAGCTACGACCGCTACGAGGCCGCCCCCATCGGCTCCGAGGAGATCGAGGCCCTGGAGCGGTCCGTCGAGGTCTTCCGCGCCTGGGACGCCTCCAGGGGCGGAGGACTGCAGCGCAAGGCCGTGGTCGGCCAGCTCAACGAGGTCGGGGGCATGCTCGCGTACCGCCACCCCGACCACCTGCAGCGGCGGTTGTGGGGGGTGGCGGCCAACCTGGCGGTGCTGGCGGGCTGGATGTCCCACGACGTCGGCCTCGAACCCACCGCGCAGAAGTACTTCGTGATCGCCGCGCACGCGGCGCGGGAGGGCGGGGACCGGCCGCGCGCCGGTGAGGCGCTGTCCCGCGCCGCCCGTCAGATGGTCCACCTGGGCAAGCCGAACGAGGCCCTGGACCTGATGAAGCTGGCGCAGTCCGGCTCGGGCGAGCAGACGCTGCCCCGCACCCGCGCCATGCTGCACACCATCGAGGCCTGGGCGCAGGCCGCGATGGGCAAGGGGCAGGCCATGCGCCGCACCCTGGGCGAGGCCGAGGAGCTGTTCGTGTCGGACAAGGGCGATGTGCCGCCGCCCTCGTGGATGCAGCACTTCGACGAGGCCGACCTGCACGGCATGCAGGCGCTGGCCTTCCGTACGCTCGCCGAACACGACCCGGCCGCCGCCCCGATCGCGCAGCGGCACGCCAGGGAGGCGCTGCGGCTGCGCTCCGGCGGCCACCAGCGCTCGCAGATCTTCGACTACATCTCCATGGCCTCGGCCTGCTTCCTCGCGGACGACCCGGAGCAGGCCGACCGCTACGCCCGTCTCGCGCTGGTGTCGATGAACGAGACCTCCTCGCACCGGACCTGGGACCGGCTGCGCGAGATGTACCGGCTCACCGGCCAGTACGCCGGGTACGCGCGCATCGAGGACCTGCGCACGGAGATCAAGCTGGCCCTGCCCAGCAGCCCGGCGCCGCGCAGCGTTTAGCGAAGAGGTGAAGGGACGCGGCGGCGCAGGGTCCAGTCGAGAAGGGCCGCGCCGGGCGGCGCGGCCTCGTGACGGCGATCCCGGAGCCGAAGCGGATCTCGTGGCCGAAGCGCATCTCGTGGCCGAAGCGCGCCTCGGCGTCGAGGCCGGTCCGGGAGCGGGGCCGCTCCGGCGGGCGGGGAGCGTCTCACCCGCGGCGGATCAGCCGCCGATCCGGGCCACCAGCACGCAGGCGTCGTCCTCGCGCTCGCTCTCGCCGAACTCCTCGACCACCATCCGTACGCAGTCCTGTGCCGAGCCCGCCGCCGCGAACCGCGGTGCGAGGGCGAGGAGCCGCTCGGTGCCGTCCGCCCGGCTGAACTCGATGCTGCGCGGGGTCAGCCCGTCCGTGTGCAGGACGACCACGTCGCCCGGCTGCAGCTGCTCTTCGGCCTGCTCGTACGCCGCTCCGGAGGTCGCTCCCAGCAGGACGCCCTCGGGCGGCTGAAGGGCACGGCCCGAGCCGGCGCGGAACAGCAGCGGCGCGGGGTGGCCGGCCTGAGCCCAGGACAGGACGCGGCGGGCGGGGTCGTAGCGGCAGCAGACGGCCGAGCCGAGGGCCGGCTGGACCGAGGTTTCGAGGAGTTGGTTGAGCCAGCCCATCAGCGGGCCCGGTTCGATCCCGGCCATGGCCATGCCCCGCAGGGCGCCGAGCATCATGGCCATTCCGGAGGTGGCCGTCACGCCGTGGCCGGTCAGATCGCCGACGGTCAACAGGGAGCGTCCGTCGGGGAGTTCGAGGGCGTCGTACCAGTCGCCGCCGATCAGGGCGCTGGTCGCGGAGGGGAGGTAGTGCGCTGCGACGTCGAGCGAGCCCGCGGTGTGGTGCGGGAACCGGAGGGAGCCGCGCCACGGGGGGAGCACGGCTTCCTGCAGCTCGACCGCAAGTCGGCGCTCGGTCTGGGCGATCTCCCGCCGCCGCTGGAGCGAGTCACGGGTTTCGCGTACGGCGCGCTGGCTGCGGCGCAGCTCGCTGACGTCCCGCAGGACGGCCCACATGGAGGCCGTGCAGCCGTCGGAGTCGAGCACCGGTTCGCCGCGCATGTGCAGGGTCCGGACCCGGCCGTCGGCCCGGACGATGCGGAACTCGCCGTCTATGGGCTTGCCGTCGACCAGACAGGCCGTCACCATCGCGGTCAGTAACGGCTGGTCCTCGGAGAAGAGGGTGGAGCCGAGTTCGTCGAGGGGGAGCGGGCCCGCCTCGGGGGACCGGCCGAAGATCTGGAACAGCTCGTCTGACCAGGTGACTTCGTCGGTCAGCAGGTTCCACTCGGCGCTGCCGACGCGGGTCTCGTGGGCCTCGCCGCCGGTCTCGGCGGGCGGTGCCTGCGGGAGCTCGACCTGCTCGGGGGCGGGCGGCAGGCCCTCCTTGAGCTGGCCGAGGTGGGCGCCGAGGTCGTCCAGGTGGTGGACGGCGAGGTCGCACAGTGCGCGCTGCCAGCGGCCCTGGGCGTCGTCGTCGTCGACGACGGTGTCGCGGCGCACGGCGTCCACCTCGCCGCGCAGCCGCCGGGTCTGCGAGATCAGTGCGTCCACCGACCCGGGCTCGGGCGGCTGCGCGGGACGGTCCGCGAACAGGTGGGACGGCATGAGAACTCCGATACAGGCGCGGCACGGCCAAGTCTGAAAGAAGGACCGGTTACGACTGTTGCACAGCCGGCCACGGCCTGTAAGGCGTTTGGCAACATCCGTAACGGCCTTGCTTCAGGCATATGCCAAGGGCCTTCCGACCCTCCCTCACCTGTGCGAATGTTTCCGGTCAGCCGTCCCGGCCGCTAGACCGCGATCGGCACGGCGTGGATCTCGTTCGCAGGGTGCCCCGTGCGCTCGTGGATCCTCATCACCGCGTCGGCCGAGGGCGCCTCGGACAGGCAGTAGACCGTTCCCGACTCCGGGTCGGCCCAGGCCCGCTCGAAGTGCACCTTCTCCTCGCCCTCTATGGCCAGGTCCGCGTTGTGGGCGGCCAACAGCTGGGCCTCGGTAATGCCCTTCATGCCGTGGTGGACATCCATGTACTTCGTCACCGCCGCACACCTCCTCTTTCACGGTCTTCGCGCGGACGGGTGTCCCTTCCATCGTCCGCCCGCGGCCGGAAATGCGCTGCCCCACAGGAGGATCATCGAGCGTACGGCCGAGATACGTGCCTCAGCCGGGAGCCGGGGCCCGAACATCCCCTCCGCCGGAGTACCCCCCGAACGGAGGACCCGGTGACGGCGCGGCTGACGCCGCAGACGGGGGCCGGCGTCCGAGCGCTTCCCCCCACCCGTGCCGGTCGCTACGCTACGTGCCGGTAACGAGCCGGAGCCTGCCGTGCGGGCGCACGCGGGGTGGGGACACGAGACATGACCGGGCCGAGCCGCCGCACCTTCCTCACCCACCTCGTCGCCGCGCCCACGCTCGCCCTGCTCACCCGGGCCGGGGCCGACCTGCTCGCCCCGCAGAGCGCCCAGGCCGTCGTCCCGAGCCTGCCCGCACCGGCCGATCTGGTCGATCTGGGCGACCTGTTCATCCTGGCCGGCGCCCCCACCTCCGCCCTGCTCGCGCTCGCCGTGGAGGCGGACGGCACCATCCGCTTCCGGCTGCCGCGCGAGGAGGTCGGCCAGGGCCTCACCACCGCCGTCGCCATGCTCGTCGCGGAGGAGCTCGACGCACCGCTGGCCGCCGTCCGCGTGGAACTCGACGACGCCCGGCCCGAGCTGCTGTTCAACCAGCTCACCGGCAGCTCCAACTCCATCCGCTCGCTCTACCGGCCCGTCCACCAGACCGCCGCCACCGCCCGGGCCCGCCTCGTCGCCGCCGCAGCCCGCCGCTGGAACCTGCCCGCCTCCTCCCTCACCACCGCGAACGGCGCCGTACGGGCCCCCGACGGACGCACCGCCGGCTACGGCAGCCTCTCCGCCGCCGCGGCCGACCCCGCCGTCGTCGTGGCGGGCGCGGTGCCCAAGAAGGCGGGGCAGCACACGCTCGTCGGCAGGCCCACCGGCCGGATCGACGCCCGCGCCATGGTCACCGGGGCCCAGCAGTACACCCTCGACCTCGACGTGCCCGGCGCGAAGCCCTGTGTGGTGCGCCGCCCGCCCTCCTTCGGCGCCGCCGTCCAGGGCGTGTCCAACCTCGCCGCCGTCCGGGCCATGCCCGGAGTGCTGCACGTCGTCACCATCCCCACCGGCGTCGCCGTCGTCGCCGAGACCTTCGGCCAGGCCCTCGAAGCCAAGGACGCGCTCCAGGTCAGCTGGGGCCCCGGCCCCGCCGACCAGCTCTCGGACTCCCAGATCCGCACGAAGCTGCGCGCCGCCACCCCGCCGCTGCTGGTGCCGCCGCTGCTCACCCCGTACGTGGACGCCGAATTCGACTTCGCCTTCGTCAGCCACGCACCGATGGAGACCAACTCCGCCGTGGCCGACGTACGGGAGGACCGCGCCGAGATCTGGTCCGGGCTCAAGTCCCCGATCCTGGCCCGCGAGACCATAGCCGCCGACCTCGGCCTGCCGCTCGACAAGGTCACCGTCCACGTGGTCCAGGCCGGCGGCTCCTTCGGCCGCCGGCTCTTCTTCGACGCGGCCCTGGAGGCGGCGCGCGTCTCCCGGGCCTGCCGCCGCCCCGTCCGGCTGATGTGGACCCGCGTCGACGACACCCGGCACGGCCGGATGCGCCCCGCCACCCACCACAAGATCCGCGCCACCTACGCCCGCGGCGAGGTACTGACCTTCGAGCACCGGGTGGCCGCGGCCGAGACCGACTTCCGGCACGGGCTCGGCGAGATCATCACCGCCACCGCCGCGAGCCTGCCGCTCGGCATCGGCAACGCGACGCTCGCCCAGACCCTCTTCCTCACCACCGTCAAGTCCCCGTACCACTTCGGGCTGACCACCCAGGCACTCACCGAGGTGCCCACCGGCATCCCGACCGGTTCCTGGCGTTCGGTGTACTCCGCCAACACCCGGGGCGCCGAGGAGATCGTCGTCGACGAACTCGCGGCCCGGACCGGCGAGGACCCGTACCGCTTCCGGCGCACCTTCCTGAAGACGGACGCCCAGCGCGCCGTGCTCGACAAGGCGGCGACGGAGGGGGAGTGGGGGCGGCCCATGCCCCCGGGCTGCGCCCAGGGCATCGCCTTCCACGAGGAGTACAAGTCCCGTACCGCCTGCCTCGTCGAGATCGACACCCGGGACCCGGACCACGTGCGGGTCACCAAGGCGGTCATCGCCGTCGACGTCGGCGGACTGGAGGCCCAGATGATCGGCGGCCTCACCGACGCGATCTCCACCACCCTGAAGGCGGGACTGCACCTGGACAAGGGGCTGCCCGTGGAAGGCAGTTACAGCCAGTTCCACTGGGCCCGGCAGCGCGACACCCCGCGCGACCTACGCGTCTTCGTGCTGCCCGCCACCGGCGAGGAACCGGGGGGCGCCGGAGAGCTCGGCGTACCGGCCGCGGTCGGTGCGATCGCCAACGCCTGGGCCCGGGCCACCGGGAACAAGCCGCGCAGCTTCCCGCTCGACTTCGACGTCGACTTCACCCCCTACCCGCGATAGCCCCGGATCCAGGAGTACGCCGTGCCCTCGCACACCTTCACCGTCAACGGGCAGAGCGTCACCGTGGACGCCCCCGACGACCTGCCCCTGCTGTGGGTGCTCCGCGACATACTCGGGATCCGCGGCCCCAAGTACGGCTGCGGTGTCGACGTGTGCAAGGCCTGCACCAGCCATCTCGACGGTGCGGACGTCCGCCCGTGCGTGGTGCCCGTCTCGGCCTGCGCCGGCCGGAGTGTCACCACGATCGAGGGGCTGGCCGACGGTGACGACCTGCACCCCGTGCAGGAGGCCTGGCTCGAACAGGATGTCTCCCAGTGCGGCTTCTGCCAGCCGGGCCAGATCATGGCGGCCGTCGCCCTGCTCCGGCGGACCCGTACGCCCACGGACGCGGACATCGACGCCATCGCCAACATCTGCCGCTGCGGCACCTACTTCCGCATCCGGGAGGCCATCCGCAGCGCGGCAGCCCGGATGTGACCAGCCCGGCGGGACACGAGCGAGGAGGGGCCGCGGCGACTCCCCCGTCGGTCCCGGGGCCCGACCGCTCATGGCCGAACCCTATGCGCCCGACGCCGGTTCGCACCTGCTGATGAACGGCCGGCTCTCCACCGCGCGGCAGATCGCCGAGGTGCTGTCCCCCTCGCTGCCCGAGCCGATGCGGATGTACGTCGTCGAGTGCCGGCCGGGGGAGCGGGCCGCGGTGACCCGGCTCTGCGAGGAGCTGACGGGCGGCCGGAGGCCGTGCTCGGCCTCGACCGCGCGCGGCTCGGCGACCGGGCGGCGCTGTCCCTCGCGGTGCGGCTGACCCCGGCGGTGCGGGCGCGGGCGGTGCCGGCCGCAGCGGTGGCGGACCGGATGCTGCGGGACGGGAGGGCCTGGACACGGTCCTGCGCCACCCCCATCTGACCGCCTGGGCGCGGGCCCACCTGGCGCCGCTCGCCGGGGCCGGTGCGCCGCCGGGTGCGCGGGAGACCGTACGGGTGTGGCTGCGGCACGACGCCCAGTTGGCCCCGACCACCGCCGCCCTCGGCATCTCGGTGCCCGGTGCGCGCAAGCGGCTGACCCGCGTGGAGGCGCTGCTGGAGCGGTCGCTGCTCCGGTCGCCCAGCGCGCGCCACGACCTGTGGCCGGCCCAGCGGGCCGAGGAGCTGGCATGACGGCGCCCTGACGACACGGCGCCGGCAGCCCGGCGCGGCGCCGTTCACGCCGGGCGTCGTGGTGACCGGCGTCCCGTACCCGCCGCGATCGCCGCGGCCGAGCCCGCCGGGGGCCGGTCCGCGGCCCGCTGGACCACCGCCGCGTGCGCCAGCGCCAGCTCCACCACCTGCGAGGGATCGGACAGCGAGCGGCCGGTGAGCTGCTCCAGGCGGCGCAGCCGGTTGGAGACGGTGTTGCGGTGGCAGTACAGCCGCTGCGCGGCCTGCGTCGTCGAGCCCCCGCAGCCCAGCCAGGTGCCCAGGGTGTCCAGCAGCACCCGGCCGTCCGCCGCGGGCAGCGCCAGCACCGGTCCCAGCACCACCGTCCGCAGCCGGTCCGCCAGTTCGGCCTGGGAGGCGACCAGCGCCGCGGGCAGCCCTTCGTCCAGCAGGGCCGTGCGCGGACCGCCGGAGACGGGGGCCGTGCGCAGCGCCAGTGCGGCCAGCCAGCGCGCCCGGGCCAGCTCGCCGGGGGACTCGACCACCGGGCTCACCCCGGCCCGGGACCCGAGCGGGGCGAGCACGTCCCGTACGGAGTCCAGCGGATGGTGGCCGAGTTCCACCAGGCCCGTCTCCCCGTCGGCCCGGATCCGCCACAGCACCCGCGGGCCGGGCGCGGCCGGGTCGTGCCCCGTACGGCCACCGGTGCCGCCGCCGGCGCCCAGGACGACCACCGCGTACCGGCCGCGTTCCGCCAACCCCAGCTGGGCCGCGGCCTCCGAGGCCGCGGGGCCGCCCGCCGCGGCGGCGCCGTCCAGCAGGACGTCCAGGAGGGCGGCGCGTCGCTCCCGGTCACGCTCGCAGCGCGCGGCCTCCGTACGGCGGTAGGCCTCGGCCACCGCGTCCGTCATCTGGTCCATTACGTCCCACAGCGCGGCCGCGGCGGGCAGCAGCCGGGGCAGCGCCGCCGGGTCGTGCACCGTGACGGCCTCGGTCAGGGTCTGCCACAGCAGCTGCCCGCCGCGCCGGTAGGTGCGGAGCAAGGAGTCCAGCGGCAGGCCCTGTTCGGCGCGCAGCGTCCCGGTGGCCCGGGCGTCGGCGAGCTCCACCGGCAGACCCCGGTAGCTGCGCAGCAGGCCGTCGACGGACTGCCGCAGGTTGTGGTGGATCCGCTCGCGCAGCTCGGCCCGGCCGAGCAGGGCGGCGTACGCGGGGTCCTCGGCCAGCGTCCGGTCGGCCAGCCGGTCCGCCGTGACGGCGATCCGGCGGGACAGGTCCTCGCCCAGCTCCTCGATGATCCGCTCCATGACGGGCAGGGTGGCACGACTGAGGGGGCGGTGGGGAGGGCCGGGACGGAGCGGGACCCGCCGGTTCGGCTAGCGTGGGGCCGGAGCACTGCACCTGCAGTGCTCCCGCAGGACGAAGAAGAACGACCGCCCCGCCCACCCCAGGGAACCGCATGCGCCAGAACCCGCAGCGCCGCGCCGCACTGCTCGACGCCGCCATCGAAGTGCTGGCCCGCGAGGGCTCGCGGGGTCTGACCCTGCGGGCGGTGGACGCCGAGGCGGGCGTACCGACGGGGACCGCGTCGAACTACTTCGCCAACCGGGCCCAGCTGCTGGTGCAGATCCTGCACCGCACCCGGGAGCGGCTGACTCCCGACCCGGCCGACCTGGCAGGGCCGCTGGACACCAAGGTGCTGCTGGGACAGCTGGTGGCACGGATGCGCCGCGAGCGCAGCGTGCACATCGCGATGCTGGAACTGCGGCTGGAGGCCACCCGCCGCCCCGACCTCCAGGCCGAGCTCGCCGGATTCCAGGCAGAGGAGCTGCAGGCGAACGTCTCCTGGCACCTGGAGGCGGGACTGCCCGGCGACCGGCAGGGCGTGGTGCTGCTGTACCTCGCGATGCTGGGCCTGATCGTGGACGATCTGACCGCGCCGGCGCTGCTGGAGCCGTACCCCGTGGAGGGGCTCATCGAGACGATGGTCGAGCGCCTCCTCCCGGAGCGCCCCACCCCATGACTATCGTTCCGGTGGCACAGGACCGGCACGATACGCGGGAGGGGCCGTGGAGCACGCGGAGACCGGGAGCGGGACGAGGACCGGGGGCGGCGACGGCGGTATCCGGTGGCTGGCGGACTGGGACGGCTGGTACGTCGGCCTGACCTTCGCCCGCGGCATCGGCCCCGAGGAACTCGCCGTGCGGCTCGGGGCTGTCCCGGGCGTCCGTCCGGGCCCGCTCGCCGCGGGCGACGCCTGGACCATGGTCACCGAGACGACGGACGGGGACGGCGTGGCCCGGGTCGGCAGCTGGGGCGGCTGGTCCTTCGCGGTCGAACACGGCGTGCCGGCCGGCGCGGAACGCCTCACGGAGGTGTCCCGCTCCGGCGCCGAGGCCGTCCACCTCGACCCGCAGCCCGACCGTCCGCCCAAGCAGTTCGCGTACGCCCGCGACGGCGAGCTGGTGTGCTGCTTCGGCCTCGGCGAGGAGGGCTGGCGCGGCGGCCACCGGCCCGACTTCCTGCTCCCGGAGCTGGTCGCCGCCGGGATCCTCGCCCCGGACGGCAGCTACGCGGAGCCGGAGTCGGAGGAGGACGACGCCGCCCGCGACCGCCGAACCCTCGCCGTCCTGGAACGCCGCTTCGGCCTGTCCCTGCCCCGCCACCTGATCGAGGACACCCCCCTCCCGGCGTTCGTGACCTGCACCTGAGGGGGAGGCGGAGCCGGCGCAGGGGAGTCAGCCGGCGAAGTCCCGGACGACCCGGCGGGCCAGGGCGGCGCGCGCGGGCCGGTTCGGCCGCCACCCCCGCCGCACGTGCATCGTCGTACACGACCTGCGCCGGGTGCGGTTCCGCCCGGGGCCGCGCAGCGGCGGTGCAGACGGGTCGGCGGGTGCGTGGTGTCCACGCTGTGCCCGCGCCGCGCCGCCACCCGGCGTTCACGAAGTGGTCCAGCAGGCGGTACGGCCGGACCGGCGCGAGCGCGTAGAACCAGGTGTGCAGCGCCTGCAGCGCTCCGGCCGTCACGAACCCGCGCCGGACGTCCCCGTGGGCGAAGTGCCCCGGCTCATGACCCGGCAGGGCGACCCGCTCCTGCGGCGAGAGGATCTCCCACAGGCCCAGCCCCGGGTACATCACCCGCCGCTGCCGCAGGCCGTACGTGGTCACGGCCGCGTTGGCCACCGGCTCCACCACCACGGCCTCCACCCCGGCCGTGCCGACGACGCCCGCCACCTCGTCGATCAGGGCGCGCCGGTGCTGCACCGGGCCGACGCGGGGGATAGAGGGCGGCGGCCGCAGGCCGGGACTCCGTGATCACCATTCGTGATCAAAAGGCGAAGGGTTCCGGCCAAGGTGTCGCGTGGTTCCGTGCATGTTCCCGCGGAAAATGCCAGAAGGCCCTTCCGTAGTGTGGAAGTTGAGTAAGTTCCTCCTGTCGCGCCGAACGACCGTGCACCTCGCACGTCTGACCGGGAGGGGAGCCCGCGTGCCCGGGATCGACGAATGTCTGCTCGAAGCCATGGCCCTGCCCGGGGCGCGGGGGGCCGCGCTGGTCGACTGGAGCAGCGGGCTGGCTCTCGGTACCGCCGGGGACTCGCCCGTCGGGGACCACGAGACGACCGCCGCCGAAACCGCGGAGCTGGCCCGGGCCGCCGCCGAATACGAGTCCTTCGCCCCGCAGGCCGCCGATACCGCGGGCGAGCCCCCCGGACAGCCGGTCGAGGACCTCATCCTCACCACCCGCAGCGGCTATCACGTGCTGCGCTTCGTCGAGACGAGCTTCGACAGCAGCGTCTTCCTCCACCTGTGGCTCGACCGCACCGACGGCAACCTCGCCCTCGCCCGGCACAGACTCCGCGTCCTGGCCGAGGGGCTGGTGCTCAGATGACCACGGCCCACCCGGGCGGGCCGGCCTCTGCTGCCGTCTCCCCGCTGCTCACCCGGCTCGCCGCCGAGCGGGCCACCGGCGCCCTGCTCCGTGACCGCGGCACCCTCTTCCTGGAGGACGGGCGCATCGTGCACGCGGAGAGCCCCGCCACACCCGGTCTCGACGTCCTGCTCACCGCGGGCGGCGGCCTGGCCCCCGAGCGGTGGCGCGAGGCGGTCGACCGGGCCGGTGCCCGGCGCCAGGTCGCCCGCTTCCTCGTGGACAGCGGCGGCCTCGCCGGAGGGGAGCTGGAGATCTGCCACCTCGCCGCCATCTTCGACGCCGCCTTCTTCGCGCTGTCCCCGGGCAGCGGCCCCTCGCGCTTCCGCCGCGGCGCCACCCACTGGATCGGCTCGGTCCGCTCCGTCCCGGCCGCCGCCGTCGAACGCGAGACCCGGCGCCGCCGGGAGCTCCTCGACGCCGTCTGGCCCTACCCGCTGCTGGACACCGCCCCCGTGGTGCCCCGGGCCGCAGCCCCGGGCCAGACCGCCACCGCCCGCCAGCGGCTCCTGCTGGCCCGGGCCGACGGCGTACGCACCCCCGCGGACCTCGCGTGGGTGCTGGGCCGGCCGGCGTTCCACACCCTGCTCGACGTACGGCGCCTCGCGGCGGCCGGACTGGTCGAGACCCCGCACGCGCCGGCTCCGACGCCGGCTCCCGCACCACCCCTGCCCGACTGGATGACCCAGACCCAATCCCCGGACGTGGCGCTGCTCCGCCGGTTACGTGACGCACTGGAGGCAAGCCTGTGAGGCTCCCGCTGCGACCGGCTCTGCGCTCCGAGCGCGCCGACCGCTCCGAGCGGAGGCAGCCCGAAAGGAGAAAGGCCGACATGAGCACGGCGATGGTGCCCGAGGCCGAAGCCGAGATACTGGCCGAGCTCCGCAGGCTGCGGGCCCGGGTTCCCCAGCTCACCGGCGCCCTCGCCGGAAGCGCCGACGGGCTGGTGCTCGCCCAGGACAGCGCGGCCACCGAAGCCGAGGCCGTCGCCGCCCTCACCGCGGCCGCCCTCGGAGTGGCCCAGCGGCTCAGCGACAGCACCGGCCAGGGCGGGTTCCGCGAGCTGCTGGTCCGCGGCGAACACGGGTACGTCGCCACGTACGCCGCCGGGGACGCGGCCGTCCTCACGCTCATAGCGGAGCCACGCGTCAACGTCGGCCGCCTCCACCTGGAAGCCCGCCGCTCCAGCCTGCGCATAGCCGAACTCATCGACCACACCCTCGGGCGCCGGGGCCCCACCGCTCCGACGGCCTGAGGCCCTGCCCCGTACCCCGGCGCGGATCCGCACCGGGACTCCCACAAGAGCACAAGAGAGAGGAACCCTCATGGACAACGTGGAGCTCGCGCTCAAGGAAGCCACCACGATCGACGGCGCGATCGGCGCCGCCCTGGTGGACTACGGAAGCGGAATGGCCCTTGGCACCGTCGGCGGTGGCAAGGACCTCGATCTCGCGGTGGCGGCCGCGGGCAACACCGATGTGGTGCGCGCCAAGGTCCGCACGATGGAGATGCTGGGCCTGAAGGACGACATCGAGGACATCCTGATCACCCTCGGCGGCCAGTACCACCTGATCCGGCTGCTGAAGGGACGCGAGAGCAAGGGCTTCTTCCTCTACCTCGCGCTCGACCGCAGCCGGGCCAACCTGGCGATGGCCCGGCACCAGCTCAAGAAGATCGAAGCCGCGCTCGAAGTCTGAGCCCGCATTCGAGCGGTTCCCGGCGCCGAGGTGGCGGGCGGCTGAATTCTTTGCCGTCCGCCCCGGTCCGGCAGGGTCATATGTCCAGGATGGGGCGACTTTATCGGCCCGTTACCGAGTAGGATGCTGTCATCAACTGATCATCGAAAAAGCTTAAAACGCTGGAGAACCCGCCACCCATGCCCCCGCGCCTGAGCATCGTCGTCCCCGTCTACAACGTCGAGCTCTATCTCGACGAGTGCCTGGAGTCCATAGCCGCCCAGACGTTCGCCGACTTCGAGTGCATCCTCGTCGACGACGGCTCCACGGACACCAGCGCCGTCATCGCCAAAGCCTTCGCGGCGCGGGACAAGCGCTTCCGGGTCGTCATGCAGGAGAACGCCGGTCTCGGCGCCGCCCGCAACGTCGGCGCCCGCCACGCCTCCAAGGACAGCGAGTACCTGGCGTTCGTCGACAGTGACGACACCATGCCGCCCTACGCCTACGAGCGTCTGATCGCCGCCCTCGACGAGACCGGCTCGGACTTCGCCGGCGGCAACGTGAAGCGCTTCCGCTCCGTCGGCATGCAGCAGTCCTGGGGCCACCGGGCCGCCTTCGCCCGGACCCAGCTGAAGACCCACATCTCCAAGTTCCCGGCGCTGGTCACCGACCGCACCGCGTGGAACAAGGTCTACCGGCGCAGCTTCTGGGACGAGCACGGCTTCCAGTACCCGGAGGGCATCCTCTACGAGGACGCCCCCGTCAGCATCCCCGCGCACTACTTCGCCTCCAGCGTCGACATCCTCAGCGACTGCGTCTACCACTGGCGCGTCCGCGAGACCGGTGAGCGCTCCATCACGCAGCGCTCCACCGACCCGGTCTCCCTCATCGACCGCGTGACCTCCGTCCGGCTGGTCCGCGAGGCCCTCAAGGCCAAGCAGGGCGCCAAGTATGTCCGGTACCTGCGCGACTACGACTACAACGTACTGAGCGAGGAGCTCCCGCTCATATACAAGTACGTCGGAGAGGGCGGCGCCGACTTCCGCGCCGCGTTCGTCAAGGAGGTCGGCGGGCTCATCCGGGAGATCGGCACCGGGCCCTGGAACGACCTGACCGTCGCCGACCGCCTCAAGGCCTTCCTGGCCCGCGAAGGCCGCGTCGAGGACTTCATCGCCCTCCAGCACCACCAGCGCGACTACGCCTACAGCGTGCCCGTCAAGGGACTGGCCCGCCCGCAGGCCGACTACCCCTTCCTGCACGGCCGTCCGCCGGTTCCCGCCAAGATCCTCACCCTCGGCCCGCGCGAGCGCCGCGTCGTCAGCCGCCTGGAGCAGGCCGTCTGGAGCGACGGCAAGCTGCTGCTGCGCGGCTACGCCCTGCCCGGTCACCTCGGCGCAGAGAGCCGCCTGGGCTCGCGCAAGATGCTCGTCTTCCGCGAGGGCGGCAAGCGCCGCCGCACCGTCGTGAGCACCCGTACGGTCGCCTCCCCGATGGCCACCGTGGACTCCCCGCACCTGGCCGTGCGCCACGCCGACTGGGCCGGCTTCACCGCCGTCGTCGACCCCGCCGTCTTCCAGTCGGGCGGCAAGTGGAACGACGGCACGTGGACCACCTCCGTCGCCGTCACCGGTGCGGGCGGCCTGCACCGCGCCCGCCTCAAGGGCGGCGAGTCCGACACCGGTCAGAACCCGCCCGCCCACTGGGTCGCCCCCGACGTCCGCATCATCCCGAACGCCAGCGGCGCCCTGACCATCCAGGTCGAGGTCGTCCGCGCCCGCGCCCTGGACGTCCGCCCGGCCGGGGACGACGCCGTCGAGCTGGTCGGCGAGCTCGCCGCCGGGATCGCCGCCGGCGCGAGCCTGCGCGCGGAGCACGTCTCCACCGGCACCGTCCTGACCTTCCCGCTGGAAACCGGCGCGCCCGTCGCCGGCCGGACCCCCTTCACCGCGCGGGTCCCGCTGGCCGACCTGGCCGCCGTACCGGACGCCGAGTGCGAGCCCGGCGGATGGGCGCCCGAGCCGTGGAGCCTGTCCGTCACCGCAGCCGACGGCACCGACCACCGGCTGGCGCACGACGAGCGCGGCGGCTTCGCCGGCCTGGTCGTGCCGCTGCCCGGCGGGACCGCCGGCCGCGCCCTGTTCGCCAAGCGCGGCAACACCGGACACCTGACGCTCTCGGTGCAGCCGTCGCCGCCGCTGATCGACACCGTCGCCACCCAGGACGGCCGGGTCACCCTGACCGGCCGGTTCGTCGCCCCCACCGACGAGCCGTACGAGCTGGTCCTGCACGACGCCCACGGCACCGAGTTCAGCTACCCCGTCACCCGCGACGGCGACCGCTTCGAGGCCTCCTTCGAGCCCGTGCTCCCCGAGGCGTACGCCGGCCGCACCACGCTGCCCAAGGGCCGCTGGTGGCCCACCCTGCGGCCGGTCGCCCAGGGCGGCACCACCGCAGGCCTGCTCGGGGTCGACCGCGGCGCCCCCGTCCAGTTCGCGCCCACCGCACTGCACGCGGGGCCGCACGCCTTCACCACGGAGGGCCGCCGGATGCGCGTCGAGGCGCGCTTCTACGACCGGATGGTGCTGGTGGCCGACCCGCTGCTCAGCCCGCACGACCGCTCCCGCTACACCCAGCGCCGCACCCGCTTCGAGACCTACCCGAAGCAGCGCACCCTGCCGGTCAAGGACATGGTCGTCTACGACACCTTCCAGGGGAACGGCGCCGGCGACTCGCCCCGGGCCATCCACGAGGAGCTGGTGCGCCGCGGCGAGAAGCTGGACCACGTCTGGCTGGTGCGCGACGGCCGCGCCGAGGTGCCCCCGACCGCCCGCGCCGTGCAGCACGACAGCGTGGAGGCCTGGGACGCCCTCGCCCGCGCCCGCTACTACGTCGTAAACGACAGCGTGCCGCTGCGCTTCCAGCGCCGCGCCGGCCAGGTCGTCGTACAGACCTGGCACGGCACGCCGATCAAGGAGATCGGCCACGACTTCATCCACGACTACTACACGAGCCCCGAGGTCCTGGAGGCGCTGGAGCACGACAGCGCCCAGTGGTCGCTGCTCGCCTCCCCGAGCTCGTACGCCACCCCCCTCCTCAAGCGCGCCCTCGGCTACCAGGGCGAGGTCATCGAGGCCGGCAGTCCGCGGGCGGACGCGCTCGTACGGCCCGACGCCGAGCGGATCGCGGAGGTCAGGCGGCGGCTCGGCCTGCCCGAGGGCAAGAAGGTCGTCCTCTACATGCCGACCTGGCGGGAGAACCGCGAGTCCTGGACGGGCGGCTACAAGCTCGACCTCCAGATCGACCTCGACGCCGCTCGGCGCGAGCTCGGCGAGGACCACGTCCTGCTCGTCCGCGGCCACCACCACGTGACCGAGCAGGTCCGCGACTCCGTCCGCGACGGATTCGTGGTCGACGTCTCGCGCTGGCCCGACGCCGCGGACCTGCTGCTCGTCGCCGACGTCCTGATCTCGGACTACTCGTCCGCGATCTTCGACTTCGCCCTCACCGACCGGCCGATCCTGCTCTTCACCTACGACCTGGAGCACTACCGGACCACGCTGCGCGGCTTCAACTTCGACCTGGAGGAGAAGGCCCCCGGCCCGCTGCTGGCGGACTCGGCGAGCCTGATCGAGGCCGTCCGCAACGCGGATGCCGTCGGGGCGGAGTACAAGGAGGCCCGGGCCGCCTTCCGCGCCGAGTTCTGCGACCTCGACGACGGCCGCGCCAGCGAGCGGGTCGTCGACCGGATGCTGGAGCTGGGTGCCGGGCCCGCGGTGTAGGCCGTAGGAGTGCATTCAGGCGGACATGCGGACCGGCCCCGGGCCCACCGATGAATTTCGGGCCCGGGGCCGGTCTGTATGGGTGCGAGAACGGTGCCCCACCTTCCCGCCCGCCCAGCACACGCCCGGAGGCAGTCATGACCAGCAACGGTTTCACCACGTGCCTGTGGTTCGACGGCAACGCGGAAGCCGCCGCCGACTACTATCTGTCGGTGTTCAAGGACGGCAAGCCCGGCCGGACCGCCCGCTACCCCGAGAACGGCCCGGGCCAGGCCGGTTCGGTGATGGTCGTCGAGTTCGAGATCAACGGCCAGAAGTTCGTCGGCCTCAACGGCGGCCCCCAGTTCACCTTCAGCGAGGCGATCTCCTTCCAGATCCACTGCGAGGACGAGGCCGAGGCCGACTACTACTACGACGCACTGACCCGGGACGGCGGCGAGGAGTCCGCCTGCGGCTGGGTCAAGGACAAGTTCGGGCTGAGCTGGCAGGTCATCCCGCCGGGAGCCATCGAGCTGATCAGCGACCCCGACCCCGAGCGCGCGGCCCGGGCCTTCCGGGCCATGATGCAGATGAAGAAGCTGGACGTCGCGGAGCTCCGCCGCGCGGCGGACGCCGCCTGACGCCAGGCCCGTTCGGCCCCGCGGCTCCAGCTTTCCGGCCTACTGGCCGGCGATCCGGGCCAGGAGGGCCGGGAGGGCGGTGCCGATGGGCTCGCGGATCAGCTCGTCGGCCAGCGGGTCGTACGGCGTCTCCTCCGCGTTCACGATGATCAGCCGGGCCCCGGCCTCGGCGGCCATCCCGGCCAGCGAGGCCGCCGGCTGCACCTGCAGGGTCGTCCCGACGGCGATGAAGACGTGCGCGTTCTTGGCCACCGCCACGGCCTGGGCCAGCACCTCCGGGTCGAGCCGCTCACCGAACATCACCGTCGCCGACTTGAGGATCCCGCCGCAGGCCAGACAGGCGGGGTCCGGCTCCCCGGCGGCGACCCGGGCCAGCGCCTCGTCCATCCCCGACCGGGCGTGACAGGCCGTGCAGACCACCGAACGGGCGGATCCGTGCAGCTCGAACACCTTGCGGGCGGGCATCCCGGCGAGCTGGTGCAGCCCGTCCACGTTCTGTGTGATCACCCGCACGGGCGTGCCCCCGCGCTCCAGCTCGGCCACGGCCAGATGCGCCGCATTCGGCCGCGCCGCAAGGGCTCCGACCTCGATGCGCATCTGCCAGGACCGGCGCCGGATCTCCGGATCGGCCATGTAGTACGCGTACGTCACGAGCTTCTCGGCATCCGGGGCGCGCCGCCACAGCCCCTGCGGCCCCCGGTAATCCGGAATCCCGGAATCGGTGGACATCCCGGCCCCACTGAACACGGCGACAAGCGGCTTCCCCATGGAGCGACCCTACGTACGACCGTTCCCCGCGCGCGAGGGCATTATCGCGGCCGCACCGTGTCACGCCCTATTCGGCGCCGAGGCGTCCGCTGAGCCACTCCAGCGCCGGGGGGATCTCCCTGTTCCAGGTGTTGAAGCTGTGGCCGCCGTGGTCGAGCGTGATCGAGGAGACGCGGGCGGGGTCCTTGACCTTTTTGATGAACTGCTGGGTCGCCTTGTAGTTCGGCTCGCCCTGGAGCGAGCTCGTGACCAGGAACGAGGTCGGGCCCTGCGGCCGGTTGTCCAGGTGCCACAGCAGGTCGGACCGCTTCTCCTCCTCCTTGTTCCCCTGGAAGAGGTCGCCGGACTGCCCGTCGATCTCCGGCTTGTAGTCCGCCGACAGGCCCACGCCGGCCGCGTACGTCTCCGGATGCTGGAGCGCCATCTTCAAGGCGCAGTAGCCGCCGGTCGAATCGCCGATGATCCCCCAGCCGCGGGGCGAGCCGCCGACGCGGTAGGTGCCGGCCATCGCCTTCGTGACGTCCGCCCCGAAGAAGGCCTCGCTCTGCGGGCCCCCGGGCACGTCGATGCACTGCGTGTTGGCCCCCGAGATGGCGGGCCGCATCATCACGAGGATCATCGGCTGCATCTTCTTCTCCCGGGCGAGGGTCCACGCCGACCTCGGGTACCGCAGCTTCTTCAACAGGTTCTCGGCCATGCCGGGGTACCCCGTCAGGACGACGGCTGCGGGGAACCTGCGCTGCTCGTTGCCCTTGTGGAAGTACTCCGGCGGCAGGTAGACGTACGCGTCGGCCGCGGCCCGGGAGCGCTCGCCGTGCAGGGTGATCTTCTCGACGACCCCGGCGGTGCGCGGACTGCCGCCACCGGGCACGTCGGGGGTCTGCCGTCCGAGGACCCGCACGGCCGCCCCGCCCGGCGCCGCCACCTCCTGGCGCTTCGTACCGGCCAGGTCTGCCCAGGAGTCGTAGAGGAGGAAGCTGCGATTGGCCGTGAGCGCCACCGACGAGAAGAACAGGACCTGGACGAGGGCGAGCAGTCCGACCCGCCCCAGCACCGCCCCCCAGCCGCGCCGCGCCAGCCGCGGCCACAGCCATACCGTGGAGGCGAACGCCAGCGCCGTGCAGAGCACGACGCACGCCAGGAACAGTCCACTCGTCAAACCCATGGCCGGGTGATTCCCCCTGCAGTCTCGGCTGGACGCACGGTCCAGAGCGCCGCCGGTCGGTGCGCACCAGGCTAGAGAGCCACACGGGTAAATCCGTTCCACCGATCACGTCGAAGGGTCGTTTCTGCGGTGAATCCCGCCCTCCACCGGAGTGAGATACGCCCTCCACCCCTGCCCGTCCCCGGCCCCGGTGGTTACACATCCCGCATGAAAATCACCCCGTACAGCCTGGGGGCCCTGCTGCTGGCCCCCCTGGCGCTGCTGGCCCCCTCATCGGCCGCCGCCCACGCCGACCCCGCCCCGGCCGCCGCCCACCACCGGCACCGCCACGGCGCGGCCGAGATCAGTACCTTCCTCACCGCTTTCTACGGGGCGCACGGACCCTCTCCGCGCGACCGCGAGCAGCGGGTCTCGCAGCAGCTCAAGGAGAAGCAGGCGCACATCCCGTACGTCGACGTCCTGCTGTGCGCCCAGAACGAGCCGCAGCACATCGCGATCGGACCGGTCACCGTCGCCCAGACGGCCGGCGTCGGCTGGGCCACCGTCACCACCCTCTGGGACGAGGGCATCACGGACACGTTCACCGCGTACGTACGCCTGGACTCCCACCCGATCGTGCTGGACGACGTGATCTGCGCGGGCTGACCTCCCGGAACGGGAACCCCGGGGAACGAGCGCCGGGTCGACGCCCGCACGCGGCGGAGGCCCGGCAACTGCGCTCTTCGGCAGCACCCGGTACGCCCCCGGGCCCCCTCTGGTACAACACGGGACATGACGGGATTCGAGATCACCGGCGCGAGCGCCGCCGACATGGAACTGTTCCGCGTCTGGGCCGAGGAGGAGGGGTGGAACCCTGGGGAGTCCGACCGGTTCGCCTTCGCGGTGGCCGATCCGGCGGGCTTCCTCGTCGGCCGGATCGACGGGGAACCGGTGGCCTCCCTCTCGGCCGTGCGCTACGGGGCCGGCTTCGGGTTCATCGGCTTCTACATCGTCCGGCCCGCCCTGCGCGGCCAGGGCTACGGGATGCGGCTGTGGCACGCCGGGATGAACCGGCTGGAGGACCGGCTGGTCGGCCTGGACGGGGTCGTCGACCAGCAGGCCAACTACCGCGCGTCCGGCTTCCGCCGGGCCTGGAACAACGTCCGCCACGAGGGCGTGCCGGGGGCGGCTGCCGCGGGCACCGAGGAGGCGGCGCTCCTGGGCGGGGCCGAGCTGGTGGACGCGGCCCGGCTGCCCTTCGAACTGCTCGCCGCCTACGACCGCCGGTTCTTCCCGGAGGCCCGGGACGCCTTCCTGTCCGCCTGGACCGGTCTGCCCGGCCGGACCGCCGTCGCCGCCGTCCGCGACGGCCGGATCGAGGGCTTCGGGGTGATCCGCCCGTGCAGCGGTGCCGCCAGGATCGGACCGCTGTACGCGGCGACGCCGGGCATTGCCGCCGCCCTGCTGCACCGCCTCGCGCGGCACGCGCCCGACGGGGTGGTCGCGGTGGACGTGCCCGATGCCAATCCGGCGGCCACGGCCCTGATGGCCGGACTGGGGTTGGTCCCCGTCTTCGAGGCCGCCCGCATGTACACGGGCCCCGCCCCGGACCTCGACCTGGCCGGGCTGTACGGGGTGACCAGCCTGGAGCTGGGCTGAGGGGGCCGGTGGCCGGACGGCGGTCGCACGGCGCCGCCCGGCCGGTGGTGCCCTCGTGGCCCGCCTGCCGCTGCCGCTGCCGCTGCCGCTGCCCTGTTGCCGGGCCGCCGGGCCGCCGGGCCGTCAGGTGGCAGCCCGTCAGAACCTGAACAGCGCGCTGTCGGCGTGCCGCATGCCGCACGGGTTGCCGTAGGTGTACGCGTAGTTGATCCGGTGACCCTGCCAGACGCCGTCGGCCGTCACCGTCATCGGGTTCCACTCCTTCGTACAGTCCACGTTCCCCTGCGGAGCCGCGAGCGCGTCCAGTTCGGAGGCGTTCGCCCGCAGTTCGGCGCACGCGGCCTTCGGCGACGGGTGGGTTCCGCCCGGCTTCGGCGCGCACACCAGCGTCACCGCGCGCAGTACGGTGCCGGTCGAGGCGTCCTCCCCGTTGGCGACGCCGAGGACGAGGGCGGACGGCGCGTACAGGCTCTCCGTACCGGACGGCGCGGCGTCGGCAGCTCCGGGCCAGGCCAGTGCCGTGAGCGCGGTGAGCGCCATGGCGGCGGAACCGAGGCCGAGACCCTTTGCGATGGACCGCATTTCGAACTCCTTGGTTGGGTTGTTTCGGATAGCGGACAGGAGTCTTGCCCACCCCGGCCGCGAACGCCCGTTCGCACCCCTATTTCTCGTCACCGATCGTAAGCGCATGAGTGCAGACCGCAGCGGTGCCAGGCCGCTGACCAGTGGCGCAGCGCCCCGCCGAAACGGCCGAACACACGCGCTGAAACCTTTACGGAACCCCGTTTTTACAGGGCCGATGCGGCGCGCGGGAGGTAGAGGTCGAGCAGCCGCGTGCGAGTTTGCTGGAGCCGCAGGGCGAGCACCCGCCCGACCCAGTGCCCGATGGCCGAGCCGAAGGCGGGGTCGGCGTCCATGAGCATCCGCACGCTGCCCGCGTCGAACGCGTAGGCGCGCACCGGGGTCATCGCCTCGGCGCTCAGCTGCCACACGTACGGCGGGAACAGCCACGACCAGCCCACCAGCTCACCCGGGCCGAGGTTCTCGACGGGGGCGGGCCGGCGGGCGCCCGGCACGGGGACCTGGAGGGTCACCGTGCCGGAGCGCACGATCCAGAAGGACTCCGCCGGGCCGCCCTCCTCGAAGATCCGCGCGTTCTCGGCGAAGTTGACCTCGCGGGCCTGGGACATGAGCCGTCCGCGGTGCTCGGCGGAGAGGACGGCGGCGATGCGGATGGGGGAAGGTGTGCTCACGACGGCCTCCGATCAGGGCCCCCCGCTACCCCCAGTGTCGCCGAAGCCCGCGTGATCGCAGCTGTGCTCCGGTGGACCGCCGATACGGTGGCCCGCACGCGCCGACCGGTCCGCAGGGATCCCCGGCGGAGCACGGCGGGCCTCGGCCGGCCGGGCGCCCCTACTCCTCGGCATTGGCCTCCAGGCAGGCCAGCTCCATGGCGTCGAGCACCGCCTCGTGGCTGCGCCGGCTGAGCTCGGCGACGTTCTCGATCTGCGCCGTCGCCCAGGCGGCCAGGGTCATGACCAGCACCCGCAGCCCGTCGGTGCCGTGCTCGGCCAGGATCTCGTCCGCGACGACCATCGCGTTCTCGGGCACCTGCTCCGGGGGCTCCAGCCCGGCGAGCCCGCGCAGCATGGTGAGGGTGCGGCGGGAGATCTCCGGGGTCATCCCCGCCAGCCGCATGTCCTCTTCTTCGTCCATTGCCCCACCCTCCGAGTGCCGTCCCCCTCAGGGCACGGTAGAGCGGCCGCGCCCCCCGCGCGGGCGCTTTCGCCAGGATCCTCCGGGCGGGGGCGGCCCGAGCCCGGCCGGGCCGCCCCGCGGGCGCCGGGGGCAATCGTGCATCCGATGTGCCAAGTGCGGTGAACGGGGCGGTGATTCGTCCTAGGGTGCGGCCGTACGCACGGTCGGGGACGGCGGTACGCCCGTTGTCGGCCCTCACCGCACAGTGACACCGAACTGGGGGGTTCATGCGCAGAACCAGCAGGACCAGAGGCCTGGCCGCCGCCCTCACCCTGTCCCTGGCCGCAACCGGCGCGGGCCTCGGCCTCGGCCTGGCCCCGCAGGCGGCGGCCGTCACCCCGCCCGTGGCCTTCACCGCGGATCCGCTGCCCACCTGGCAGCCGAACGGCGTCGTCTGGGCCCTCGCCGAGGCGGACGGGACCGTCTTCGCCGGGGGTACCTTCTCCGCCGTACGTCCCCCCGAGGGGGCCGGCGGCGCCGAGCGGCCGGCGGTGAACTTCGCCGCCTTCGATTCCGCGACCGGCGCCCCGACCTCCTGCACGCTGTCCTTCACCGTCGGCTCGGGAACCGCCACCGTCCGCGCCCTGGCCCTGTCGCCGGACAAGAAGACCCTCTACGCGGGCGGCTACTTCGGCGCCGTCAACGGCACCCCCGTCTCCAGCCTCGCCGCCGTCGACATCGCGACCTGCACCGTGAAGCCCTCGTTCCGCCCGGCCTTCCCGGCCACCGTCCGCGCCCTCGCCGTCACCGGCGACACCGTCTACGCGGGCGGCGACTTCCTGACGGTGGCCGGCCAACAGCGCGAGCGCTTCGCCGCCGTGGACGCGGGCGACGGCGCCCTGCGGCCCTTCAGGGCCGACGCGGACGAGCCGGGCCGTGCCGTCGAGGTCACCCCGGACGGCAGCCGGGTCGTCCTCGGCGGCGACTTCTTCACCGTCAACGGGACGAACACGCACGCGCTGGCGGTCGTCGACGCCACCAGCGGCGCACTCGCCAAGGCCTATCCCGGCTTCATCGAGACCAACTCCGTCGTCAAGGACATCGCGACCGACGCGACCGGTTTCTACACCGCCAACGAGGGCACGGGCGGCGGCGTCTTCGACGGCCGGATCGCGCTCGACCTCGCAGGCTTCAACCAGCGCTGGCGCGACACCTGCCTCGGCGCCACCCAGGCCGTCCTCCCGTACCGGAACGTCCTCTACAGCGCCTCGCACGCGCACGACTGCTCCAGCGTCGGAGAGTTCCCCGACGGACAGCGCCACCACCTGCTCGCCCAGCCGACCGGCGGCCCCGGCAAGCTGGGCTGGGCTCCCGACACCAACGACGGCATCGGCGAGGGCATCGGCCCGCGGGTGATGACGGTGGGGTCCCGAGGTGGGGTCCCGTACCTCTGGGTCGGCGGCGAGTTCACCACCGTCAACGGCGCGGCGCAGCAGAGCCTGACCCGGTTCTCCTCCACCGGCGACACGGGCGCGCCCACCGTCCCGGTGGCGAGCGCCGTCAGCTTCAAGCCCGGCGAGGTGCAGGTGCGCTGGCGTACCAGCCTCGACCTCGACGACAGCGCGCTGACCTACCGCATCTACCGGGGCGGCGCGGCCACCCCGATCGCCACCGTGACGGCGGACTCGCTGTTCTTCCGGCGCCCGCAGGGCTCCTGGACCGACACCACCGTCACGGCGGGCCAGACCTACACCTACCGGGTGACGGCGAGCGACGCGGCCGGGAACACCAGCGCCCTGTCGGGGACCGCGAGCGTGACGGTGCCGGCCTCGGTCGACGCCTACCCGAACCAGGTGCGCACCGACGGCGCGCAGCTGTTCTGGCGCTACGACGAGTCGGCGCTGCCCTTCGCCGCCGACTCGTCGGACGGTGGCAACCAGAGCGGCGTGCACCTGAACGCACCGGACCTGCGCCAGAGCCCCGGCGCGGTCTCCGGAGCGAGCACGGCGATCGGCTTCAACGGCAGCGACACGCAGGTCTACGGGGACAGGCGCCAGACGGTGGGCAGCAGCTACAGCCTGGAGACCTGGTTCAGGACGAACACCACCCGCGGCGGCAAGCTCTTCGGCTTCGGCAACAACCAGATCCGCGGCAGCAATCAGTACGACAAGCACATCTACATGACGAATGACGGGCGTCTCGTCTACGGGGTCTACACCGGCGCCACCCGCACGATCACCACCAGCGCCGGCTACAACGACGACAAGTGGCACCACGTCGTCGCCACCCAGGGACCCGGCGGCATGGTCCTCTACGTGGACGGCGCCCAGAAGGGCACCCTGGGCGTCACCACGCACGAGAACTTCTCCGGGTACTGGCACGCCGGCGGCGACAGCCTCGGCGGCTGGCCCGACCGCCCGACCAGCGACTACTGGGCGGGCCGGCTGGACGAGACCGCCGTCTACCCGAGCATCCTGAGCGCGGCGCAGGTGCAGAACCACTACACCCTGGCGTCCGCCCCGGCCGACTCCGTCGTCCGGGTGACGGCGGCCGAGGACACCTACGCCAACGCGGGCGCCCCGGACGCCACCTACGGCACGTCGAGCTCGCTCGCCGTCGGCGGCAGCTCCTTCTACGCCTCCTACCTGCGCTTCGACCTGCCCGCCGCACCCGCGGGCACAGTGCTCAAGTCGGCCGTGCTCAGCGTGAAGACCAGCACCATGAGCGGAGCCGGTACGGCCGACACCGTCTCCGTGGTCCCGGTCACCGGCACCTGGTCCGAGGCAGGGACGAACTACACCAACCGCCCGGCGCTGGGCGCTCCCGCGCTCGGCAGCTTCCCGGGGGTTCCCGACGGCTCGGCGGTGCACGCCGCCGCGCTGAGCACGGGCAGCGTCGCGGGCGCCCTCGGCACCGCCTACGGCCTGGCGCTGACCAGCACCGGTACGGACGCCCTGTGGCTGTGGTCCTCCGAGGCCCAGGCGAACGAGGGGACGCCGCAGCTGACCCTGACCTTCGGCGCCCCGTGACGGCGCGCCGACCACCGGGGAGGGGGTGCGGACCGGCCGGTCCGCGCCCCTCTTCACGTACGCGGGTCAGCGGACTGCGGCACCGTCCAGGGCGTAGGTGAAGGTGTACGCGACCGAGGCCTCCCCGTGCCGGGACGTGAAGGAGCCGGAGCCGGACAGTCCGGCCAGCTCACCCGTCGCGGAGCCGGGCACCACCTCGAACGTGCACTGCGTACCGGTGGCGTCGAAGGTGCCGCGCTGCTCCAGTACGAATGCCCCCTCGATGCCGTCGACCGTGCCCGACAGCAGCTCCAGACCCGTGAAGACGCCGACGCTCTCCCCGGTGTACGTGAACGTGTAGCTGCAGGTGGTCGCCTCGGCCTCGATCCCGCCGGCGAAGGCGTTGGTGACCGTGGAGCGGGCCAGCCGCGGGGTGGAGTCGGCCGGGCCGACCGGCTGCTCCTCCCAGTCGGCGAAGGTGAAACGGCCGGTGGTCGTGGTGCCGGCGGCGCGCGGGGAGTCGGCGGTGCTCGTGGGCATGGGGGTTCTCCTGGTTCCGGGCCGGGCGGCTGAGGTGCCCGGCGCGATGACCAGCCTGTCCGGGATACCTGACATCCTCTGTCAGGTATCCCGGACAATGGCTGCATGCGCGCCGACCGGCTCCTCTCCCTGCTCCTGCTGCTGCAGAACCGCGGCCGGCTGACCGCGTCCGAACTCGCCGCCGAACTGGAGGTGTCGGTCCGCACCGTCCACCGGGACATCGAGGCGCTCGGCGCTGCCGGCATTCCCGTCCAGGCCGACCGAGGACGCGCCGGCGGCTACCGCCTGATGGACGGCTACCGCACCCGGCTCACCGGCCTCACCGACGCCCAGGCCGGCTCGCTCTTCCTCGCGGGGGCGCCCGGCCCGGCACGGGAGCTCGGGCTCGGCGCCGATCTGGCCGCCGCGCAGCTCAAGCTCCAGGCCGCACTGCCCGCCGAACTCGCCGCCCGGGGGCGCCGGCTCCAGGAACGCTTCCACCTGGACGCCCCGGCCTGGTTCCGCGACGCCGACCCCGTACCGCACCTCGCGCAGATCGCCCAGGCGGTCTGGGACCAGCGCGTCCTGCACGCCACTTACCGGCGCTGGAGCGGTGAAGAGCGCCCGCGCCGCGCGCTGTACCCGCTCGGCCTCGTCCTCAAGGGCGGCATCTGGTACCTCGTCGCCCGGGCGTCCGACGAGCGGGTGCGCAGCTACCGCGTGGCCCGCTTCCTCGCGGTGGACACCGGGTCGGAGGGCTTCGAACGCCCCGCCGGTTTCGACCTCGCCGCGTACTGGCAGGAGTCCACCCGGCGCCTGGAGGACGCCTTCCACCAGGAGACGGCCCGGCTGCTGCTGTCCCCGCGCGGCCGGCGGCTCCTGCCGATGCAGTTCGGCGCGGCGGGCGTACGCGCCCTGGCCGACGCGGAGCCTGCCGACCCCGCCGACCCGGACGGATGGGTCCTGGTCCACCTCCCGGTGGAATCCCGGTCCGTCGCCGTCGGCGACCTGCTCCGCCTGGGCACCGAAGCCGAGGTGCTCGGCCCTCCCGAGCTCCGCCGGGCCCTCGCCGACACCGTCGCCGCACTGGCCGAGCGCTACGCGGAATCCGGTTGTGCCGGGGACGGCCGCCGGGCCACGATCACCGCATGACGATGCGAAAGGGCGTACTGCGCCCGGGGCTGTGAGCCCCCGACAGCGGGTCCGCGGACCGGCCGACCGTGTGGACACCTGGATCGACGAAGCGCGCTTGGACCAGGGCGGAGCAGCCTGCCAGGCGGCCCGCAGCGCGATCTTCACGGCCGTACGCGCGGACCGCGCCGGCCCGGCGGCGCAGCAGCTGCTCGCCCGCACCGCCGACGCGCGGGCCGGCGTACGGCTCCTCGTGCTGCGGCTGCTGTTCCAGCCGATCGGCGAGAACCCCCCGGACCGCCCCGCCTGCCCCGAGGCGGCGAGCGCGGCCGCCGCCTGCTGACCCGCCCCGGAGAGGGACCGGACCCGGTGGCCCGCCTTGCCCTGGCCGAGGCCCTGCTCCTGAGACCCACCGCCGAAGAGCGGCAGACACTCCTAGGCCGCGCGCTGCCAGCGGATCTCCCCGTTCTCGCGCTCCGGGGTCGGAACGAAGCCGCAGGCAGCGGCGACCGCCGCCGAGGCGTGGTGCTCCGGGTGGATGTGCGCGATCAGCCGGCCGACCGGAAGGCCGGAGAGCCAGCCGGTGAGCGCCCGGGCCGCCTCGACGGCCAGGCCCCGGCCCTGCCAGGGCGTACCGACCACCCAGGCCACCTCGGCGGTGTCCCGGGCAGGTGTGACCGTGGCCTGGACGGTGCCCACGAGACGGCCGTCCTCGCGCAGCCGCAGCACCCAGTTGCCCCACACGACCGACGGGTCGGGCGAGCCGGCCGCCAGCCGGGCGCAGCGGGCCCGGAGGACCTCGGGCGGCAGCGGGGCACCGCCGGTGAAGGCGTGCAGCGCCGGGTCGGCCAGGGCGACGGCCAGCTCGTCGGCGTGGTCGGTCCGCAGCGGAAGCAGGTCGAGGCGGGCGGTGGCCAGCGGTACGGGACGGACCGCCGGCGGGCGGCTGCGGCGGACCTTCGCGGCAGCGCCCGGGCGGGGTACGTCCGCCACGGCCAGGCAGATGCCGAACACCCGATCGTGGCCGGTCCAGCCGTTGACACGACCCCGGTTGTTGCTGATCTGCACCCGGCGGCGCGGCCCGTCCACCGCCGATACCAGGTGCAGGTACACGGTGCCCGCGACGCGGGCCAGGACGATGTCACCGGCCTCGACCAGCGCCGGGTCGGCCGGCGCGATGCCGACGCGGTCCGCCAGTACGTCGAGCATGCTCATCGGGCGAGTGTGCCGGGTGGTCGAACCCCCGCGGTACCGGTTTTCCGGGCAGGCGGTCAGCGCGGCGGCTCCACCTCCAGGAAGCGGCGCCCGCGCGGGCCGCGGTACAGCAGGCACACCCACCCGAGCGGTTCGAGCACCGCCGCGCAGGCCGCCAGCCGGTCCTGTTCCTCCCCGGCCGCACCGCTGCCCGGCGGACCGAGCCAGCTCACCACGGCCCGCTCCTCCCCGGCCGGTCCGGGGGCGACCCGGTAGCCGGTCCGCGTACGCCGCCCCTGTGCGTCCACCGCCGAGGGCGCCAGGTCCGCCGCCTCCAGCGCCAGCGCCACCGCGCGGGGCAGCTGCCGCACCTCCCACGGGGCGGGAACGGCGGTGCCCGCCCGGCCGTTCACCATGCGGCGGATCTGCAGCAGCCCCTCGTACGCCGTGCGGACCTCGGCCGCCCGGGCCGCCGTGGCGGGCGGCTGCGGCCCGTCCCCGGTCGCCGGCTCGAAGCCCTGCGCGGATCCGTTCATCCCCACCGCCCTCCCGGTCGTCGTCCGAGTACGTCACGTGAGTACGCAGCTGAGTACCTCACGTCCGAGGAACTGAGTATCCGCCCCGATCCGCCGCCGAGCCGCAGCCGGTCGAATGAGGGCATGACCTCCGACGCCCCGCACCGCGCGCCCCGCCCGCGCATGCAGCACGTGACCACCGCCGGCGCCGCCCTGGCCGTGGCCCTGCTCCCGCTCGTCGTCGGCGTCCTCGTGGCCAAGGGAATGGCCGCGGACCCGCACGCCCCGGTCAACGCACTGATCACCGGCGGCGGTCAGCGGGCCGGCCTGCCCCGGGCCGAGTGGCGCCGCCGCGGCCACAACACCCTGCACCGCCTGCGCCGCGCCCGCCGCACCTGTGCCTCCGCCTGCGGCCGCAGTCGCCCCCCGGTCTCCCGGCCCTCCTGACCTTCCCGGTCTCCGACGGCGCGGTCAGCGGCCGTACTGGCGCACGCACAGGTCCACGACCGACGGCGGAACCGTGCCCTCGGCGGCCGCGCACAGGTCGTCCATGCCCCAGGCCGTGCCGGCCATGTCCGGGGCCGGGGCGGAGTGGTGCCCGGTGCGGTGGGGGTCCGGCTTCGGCGAGTGTCCGCGCCGGGGTGCCGACGGGGTCTTCACGCCGCGGGCGGCCGGCGGGCGGAGCGCCCTGCCAGGGAGCCGGTCCGAGTGCCGGGCCTCGTCCGGGCCCGGCGCCCCGTCCTGGCGCGGTTCCCCGTCCTGGTCCCGCGCCCCGTACCGGTCCGGTTCCCCGGCCGGTTCCGGATCCGGCAGCCTGCCCAGGGGGAGGGCCCGGGACTGCGCCGGAGGCGCGGGCGGAGCCGCCTCGCGGGCGCCCGCCGGCGGTACGGGACCGCGCGCCGGAACCGCGGGCACGCCCGGGCCGACCGAGACGCAGCCCGCCCCGGCCAGCAGGGCGACGAAGGACAGGGGGACAGCCCGGCGCAACTGCATGCGACCACCATGCCGCACCGGGGCCCCGGCCCGGCCCGTCCCCTCACGCGGACGGGTGACGCGGGACGGATGCCTTGACGATTGCCCCGGCCGGGATGTTCCGTACGCTGCCGGGAACGGAACGACCGTACGAGCGGCGACGGGGGAGGCGCGACCCCCGGCGCCCGCTCCGCCCGGCCCCGCCCCGCCGCCCGCCCCGACGGACCGTACGGAGTACCGCTTCATGAGCACCGCTGACGCGCCCGGCACCCCCCCCGCCGAACCCCGAGCCGGCACCGCCGCACTGGAAGAGCTGGGCGGCCGTCTTCGCCGTCGCCCTCGGGATCTTCTGCCTGATCACCTCCGAACTGCTCCCGGTCGGACTGCTCACCCCCGTGGGCACCGCGTTCGGCGTCTCCGACGGGACCGCCGGTCTCATGGTCACCGTCCCCGGGCTCGTCGCCGGCTTCTGCGCGCCGCTGGTCACCGTCGGCTCCGGCCGGCTCGACCGGCGGCCCGTGCTGTGCGGGCTGATCGCCCTGATGGCCGCCGCCAACCTCGCCGCCGCCCTCGCCCCCGGTTTCGCCGTCGTCCTGGCCGCCCGGCTCCTCGTCGGGATCAGCGTCGGCGGCTTCTGGGCCGTCGCGGGCGGGATCACCGTCCGGCTCGTCCCCGACCGGCACGTCCCCCGGGTCACCGCGCTCGTCTTCGCCGGTGTCCCCACCGCCTCCGTGCTCGGCGTGCCCGCGGGGACCCTCCTCGGTGAACTCGGCGGCTGGCGCGCCGCCTTCGGAGCCGTCGGCGTGCTCGGCGTCCTCGCGTTGACCGCGCTCCTCCTGCTGCTGCCCCCGCTGCCGCCCGCCCGGAACACCGCCTTCCGCGAACTGCCCGCCCTGCTGCGGGAGAACCCCGCGGTCCGGGCCGGGGTGATCGTCACCTTCCTCGTGGTCACCGGGCAGTTCGCCGCCTACACCTTCGTGCGGCCCGTCCTCCAGGACGTCTCCGGCATCGCCGCCGGCCAGGTCAGCGCCCTGCTCCTCGGCTACGGGGCGGCCGGTGTCGCGGGCAACTTCCTGGCCGGGGCGCGCGATGCGTACCGCACGCTGCTCGCGGTCAGCGCGGCTCTCGCCGTGATCCTCAGCCTGATCGCCACCCTGCCGGGAGCGGCCGCCGGCACCGCACTGCTGCCGGCCTGGGGGCTGGCGTACGGCGGGGTGTCGGTCAGCCTCCAGCGCTGGATGCTGCACGCCGCCCCGGCCGCGGCGGAGGCCGCCACCTCTCTCATGGTGGCCGTGTTCAACCTGGCCATCGCGGCCGGTGCGTTGACCGGCGGCTTGGCCGTCGACGGGCTCGGTACGCCCGCCGCGCCGCTGACCGGGGCGGCCCTGATGTTCCTGTCCGCCGTCACGATCGCCGTCACCGTCACCGTCCGGAGCACGGCGGCTCCCGCGACCGACCAGTAGCCCGGATGGATGGGGCAGATCGGACAGCGCGCTTGACCGGGGCCGTCCCGGGCGGCAAGAGTGCGCCGGTCAAGCACCAGGAACCACCCATGAGCTGTACTTCGGAGATGCCTCACATGTCCAGACCGGTCCGCTCCCCGCTCGCCCCCGCCATGGTTCCGGCCGCCCGGCGGCGCAGGGCCTGACCGGCCGGTGGGGGCCGGCACCGCACCGCCGCGCCGGCCCCCTGCCCCTGCCGGTGACCACCGTGTTCCACGCCTCCGATGAGAGCGGGCCCGCACCCGACGGCCCCGACGACCGCCTGCTCGTCCGCCCGTACGTCGCCCCCTCGGGTGCGCCGTCCCGCTCGACGGGGCCCGCCTGGCCGCGGTCGGGGCCCGCAACCGCCCCCGACCGTGCTCCCGTTCCGCCGCAGACCGCTCCGCCGGTGTCCGGCGCCGCCCAGCCGGTCGCAGGCGGGCGGGCACGGCGCGGGCGCAGCCGCCGCCCGTTGCTCGTCCTCGTCGCGCTCGCCCTCGGCGCCGCCTGCGCCCTGGTGTGGCTGCTGAGAACCCCCGATCCAGGGCCCGGGCGGACCGCGACGCCGCCCGCCCTGCCGGTTCCCGTGCTGCCCCAGCGCAACCCGGGCGCGGGTGAGCCCGAATCGGCTCCGGGGCCCGGCGCCTCCAGGGGTCCCGCCGCGTCGGCGGGTACGCCGTCGGCCTCGCAGCCGGTGAGCGGGGGCCCGAGCACGCCGCCCCCGCCGAGTCCCTCCGCGAGCCGCACACCGAAGGCGCGGACGTCCGGCACGCTGCGCCGCGGGGACACCGGGCCTGAGGTACGCGCCCTGCAGGAGCGGCTCTACGGGCAGGGGTTCACGTACGTCTCCGTCACCGGCGTCTACGACGACCAGACCTGGCGCGGTGTCACGCAGCTCCAGCGCGACCGCGGCATCAAGGGCGACCCGCAGGGCGTCTACGGCCCGGCCACCCGGGCGGCCTTCGAGGGCTGACGCCCCCGCCGCCCGACCGCGCCGCGTCCCGGGCAGCCACTCCTGCGGAGCCGGGCAGGCTACCACCGGGATATCGGGTGGACCAGCGCACATGGCACGGCGGAGAGTGGGCTTCGTCCCCACGGAACCGCACCGTCAAAGGAGTTGCGCCATGTCGACCCTGCGCGTCACCGTCGAAGAGCTGACCGTCCACGAGCATCCGAACGCCGATGCGCTGGAGCTGGCCCAGGTGGGCCTCTACCGCGCCGTCGTGGCCAAGGGCGCCTACCGGACGGGCGAGTTCGCCCTCTACATCCCCGAGCAGTCCGTCCTGCCCGCGGGGCTGATCGAGGAGCTGGGCCTCACCGGCCGCCTCGCGGGAGGCTCCGCCGACCGGGTCAAGGCGGTCCGGCTGCGCGGTGAACTGTCGCAAGGCCTGGTGTGCCGGCCCCGCGCGCTGGCCGGTGTGGACCTGGCGCAGGCCGCCGAGGCGGGCACCGACTTCGCCGAGGTGCTCGGCATCACCAAATGGGCGCCGCCCGTCCCCACGACGATGAACGGCGAGGTGGAGGCCGCCCCCGAACTGCTGCCCTGGGTGGACATCGAGAACCTCCAGCGCTACCCGCACGTCTTCGAGCCCGGCGAGAGCGTCGTCCTCACCGAGAAGCTGCACGGCACGGCCTGCCTGGTGACGTACCTGGCGCAGGACGACCGCGTGCTGGTCTCCTCCAAGGGGTTCGGTGCCAGGCGACTGGCGCTGAAGGAGGACGACCGCAATCTGTACTGGCGCGCCGTACGGGGCCATGGGGTCCCCGAGGTCGCCGCGAAGCTCGCCGCCCGGCTGGGGGCGAGCCGGATCGGCCTCTTCGGCGAGGTGTACGGGGCGGGCGTCCAGGACCTGGCGTACGGGACCGATGTCCGCGCGGGCAGCGCCGCCCCGGGCTACGCCGTCTTCGACGTGTCCGCGGAGATCGACGGCCAGGTGCGCTGGCTGGACCCGGCGGAGCTCTTCCCGGACGGCGAACTTCCCCTCGTACCCAGACTCTTCGAGGGACCCTACGACCTTGATGTGGTGCTGGAGCTGGCCAGTGGCAGGGAGACCGTGTCCGGCCGCGGCCTGCACCTGCGCGAGGGAGTGGTCATCCGTCCGGCAACGGAGCGCCACAGCCCGGTGCTCGGCGGCCGCGCCATCGCCAAGGCGGTCAGCCCCGCCTACCTCACCCGAAAGGGCGGCACCGAGTACGAGTGACCACCGCCCCGCCGTGCCCGCCCCCGCGGCCGGGAGCGTCCTGTCCGCGGCGCGCCCGGGCCGCCTCGCTTCCCGTGGTGGGCACGGGCTCTCGTGGTGGGATGGGCGGTTGACGGTTCAGGTTCACTGCTCACGGTTCACGGAGAGGTCGGTAGATGTCCGAGGACACCATGCGGGCGATGGCGTACGAGACGTACGGCGGGACGGAGGTGCTCTCTGAGACCCGGTTGCCGATGCCGAAGGTCGCCCCCGGTGAGGTGCTCGTCCGCGTCAAGTGCGCAGGCGTCAACCCCGTCGACTGGAAGATCATGGGAGGCGGCCTCGACGGCCTGATGGACGTCATGTACCCGGTGGTCCCCGGCTGGGACGTCGCCGGCACGGTGGAGCGGATCGGGATCGACGTGCCCGAGTTCGCCGTCGGCGACGAGGTGATCGCGTACGCCCGCAAGGACTACGTGCACGGCGGGACGTTCGCCGAGTACGTCAGCGTGCCGGTACGCGCCCTCGCGCCCAAGCCGGTGTCGCTCAGCTGGCAGGAGGCGGCCGGGCTGCCGCTGGCCGGGCTCACCGCGTACCAGCTGCTCACCCGGCTCGCCACCGGCAAGGACGACATCGTCCTCGTCCACGGCGCCGCGGGCGGCGTGGGCTCCTTCGGGGTGCAGATCGCCCGGGCGCTGGGCGCCCGCGTCATCGGCACCGCCTCGCCGCGCAACCACGACCGGCTGCGCGCCCTCGGTGCGGAGCCCGTGCAGTACGGGGAGGGTCTGATCGACCGCATCCGCGCGATCGCGCCCGACGGGGTCACCGTCGCCGCGGATTTCGTCGGCGGGGTCCTCGACGTGACCCAGGCGGTCCTCTCGGAGGGCGGCCGGCACGCGTCGATCGCGGACCACTCCGTCCTGGGCGCGGGCGGCCAGTGGATGTGGGTCCGCCCGGTCGGCAGCGATCTGGCCGAGCTCGGCCGACTCGTCGACAGCGGCCAACTGAGCGTCACCGTCGCCGAGACGTTCCCGCTGTCGGAACTGGCGGCCGCGTTCACCCTCAACCAGGAGGGGCACACGGCGGGCAAGATCGTCATCGAGGTCTGACGCCCGGCCCTGCGGCGACCGCCCTCTGGCCACCGCGCCCTCCCGCACCCCGCCCCGACTCCCCGCCCCGGTCCCCCCGCCCGGCACGCGTCCCGCGCGGCCGGTCAGTGCAGGGTGGGGAGCGCCCCGCATTCCGACCAGGTGACCTCGACCCCCGGGAGCTCCGCCGACCAGCGGTTCGCGAGGGCGGCCAGCCGGGCCGGATCGGGCGGGGTGGCGCCCAGCCCGACCGCGTAGCGGGCCGAGACGGGGGAGCGGGCGAAGGGGCGCGGCCACGCGTGGGCGTCCTCGACGCCGGCCTCCGCCAGCGCCCCCAGGAGCGCACGCATGCGGCCGCGCATCCGGCCGAGGGACTCCTCGAACTGATCCGGCCCGTGGGCCCGTACGCTGACCACCGCCCAGGCGGCGTGCCGACGGTGCGGCGGTGGGGCGGCCGGGAGTGCGGAAGATCCCGCCGGCAAGGCCTCCAGGTGTTCCCATGCCGCGTACAGCTCCCGGACGAGCAGATCGCGCAGCCCCGCGCCCACCTGGGCCGTGCAGCTGCGGACCGGGGCGGAGGGGGTCAGCACGGTGACGGGGCCGAACGCGGCGGAGGACTCCCCGGGCGCCGGCTCCAGGGCGACCGGGTCGCGCCAGTCCCAGGCGGCCCAGGCCCCGAAGAACTCCCGGAGCAGGGCCCCGGGGGAGAGGTCCGCGGCTTCCCGGACCGTCCGCGCGGCCAGTACCGCCCAGGCCAGGCCCGGCAGTCCACCGAACGGCGCCGAGTCCAGGCCGCGCGCCCGGGCCCACGCCTTGACCTCCCGCGCCAGACGGGCGAAGGCGGCGGCCCGCTCCGGCCCTGCCGCGCCCGTGAACGCGCGTACCGCATCGGCATCGCTCACGGCGCTCAGCGCGATGGCGGCGGCCTCGCCGAGCTCCGCCCGCCGTGCCACCGCCCGGGCCGGGTCCACCGCTCCGGTGGCGACCACCACCAGGTCCACGTCCAGCCCGGACACGCACAGCCGCAGCCCCGGCACCCGGGCGCCCGTGACCTCCCGCAGCCGCTCGGCCCCGGGAAGCGCGACCGCGATCCGTTCCCGAACCTCCCCGATGGAGACCGTACCGGGCAGTGCCGCGACCAGGTCCAGGTCCGCGCCGGGCAGCGCGCAGCCCATCCGCCGCGAGCCGACCAGGTGCACCACCCCCTCGCCGAGCGCCTGCGCGATCCGCGCGGCGACCGTGTCCGCGGGGAGGGCCGGCTCGGCGGGGAGCGCCGGCTTGCCGGGGAGCTCGGCAGGGCCGGCCGCCTCGGACGCCGCCACAGGCGGCGGCTCCGGCACCCACCGCACCTCGCCGGTCCCCAGCTCCACCGTCGCCCGCACCTGCATCGGCTCGTCCCCGCGCCGCGACAGCACGGCCAACTCGCCGACCCGCGCCGAGGTCCCGTCCCCGAGCCGCGCGGCGAACTCCGCCACCGCCCGCTGCGGATCGCGGCTGCGCCCCAGCGTCAGGTGCGGGGTGAAGCCGTCATCGCGCCCCCGGCAGCCGGGGAACCGCTCCGCCAGCGCCCGCCGCAGCTGCTGCCAGGGCGCGTCACCGGCCGCCGCCGGGTCCAGCCAGACCGTGGCCTCCTCCCGCTGCCCGAAGCTGTGCACCCCCGCCATCCGGGCCGTGAACACCGGTGTCGCCGCGGCCACTTCGGCCACCAGCGGCAGCGCCTCCTCGAAGGAGGACTCCGGTACGAAGCCGAACAGCAGGTTCACGTGCGCGGGCCAGCGGCCGCTCCCCGGGTCGTGCTCCCGACGCAGCTCCGCGACCGCCGGATCGTGCGGCGGCAGCCAGGCCACCGCCGTCCGCGGGGTCGCCCGTACGTCGAGCACCGGGTGCCCCTCGCCGCGCACCCCGAAGTCGAGCGCCGCCTCCACCCCGAAGTGGTCCGAGACGAACAGCCCGTCCGCGGCGGGCGCGGTTCCGCGCAGGGCGCTCCCGAGGACCCGGGCGCCCGCCGACCGCAGCAGGATCCGGTCCAGCCGGGCCGCCCGGCCCGTCAGCGAGCCCACCGCGGCCAGCGGATTGGCCGCCGGATCGAAGGTCGGCGTCGCGTCCTGCGCCCCGTGCACCTCGCTCCACGCGTCCCGCATGCCCAGCACCGCGGCCGGCCCCTCGGCCCCGGCCCGCCCGTCGTTGAAGTCGCCGAGCAGCGCCACATCGGCCTCGATGCCGCTCAACCCGTCGGCGAGCCGGGCCAGTTCCGCTTCGCGACGCTCCGCCCCGCTCTCGCTGTGGTCGCTGGACAGGTGCACCGCGGCGACGACGAGCGGGCCGGATCCGGTGTCCACCGTCACGGCGGCGACCGCCTTGTGCGGCCCCAGCAGATGCTGCCCCGCCTCCCGCACCGGGAGCCTGCTCAGCACCAGCAGCCCGCTCGCGGCGACGTCCTTGCCGCGCGGGTCGGCGGCCACCGTGTACCCGGCCCGCACCCACGGCTCGGCCAGCAGCATGCCGAGCAGCTCGGGCTCGACCTCCTGAAGGGCGATGACATCGGCATCGGCCGCCGCCAGGTCGGCCAGCAGCATCGGCCTGCGCCGGGCGGTGTCGATGAGCGGGGCGTCGTACCGGTCCCACAGCGTGTTCCAGGTCAGCAGCCGCACGGTCCGGGGGCCCGCACCGCGTGCACCGGAGCCGCCCTCGGCGGGCTGCCAGGCGCCGCCGCCCCCGCCGTCCACCCAGGTGTACGGGGTCCGGGCGGTGAAGAACGGAGCCCGCAGCAGCCGCGGGTCGCGGACGCGGCCCGCCTGCGTGGAGTCGAGCCGGTCCACGCCGGTGGCCCGGTCCCACACGAGCTCGCCGTCCGCCTCGACGAACAGCACCCGGTGCCAGGGGATCTCACCCCCGGGGACGAAGGAGGGCAGCGGGATCCGCTTCGGCGCCGCCCCGCGCTGGAGCAGTCCGAGGACGAACCGCGCCGGATCGAACCGGGGGTCCCAGCGGACCTGGTGGTAGAGCTGCTCGCTGGTACGCATCAGCCGGCCTCGCTCCCCGTGGCTCCCGCGGCGCCGGCCCAGGTGCACGCGTCCGGGCCGGTGTCCGTGTCCTCGACGGTCCCGCTCGCGCCGATGTACCAGGTGCGGTGGGCGCCTTCCTGCCCGGGGTACGGCGGGCTGAACCGGTGCAGCTGGGTCGTCAGCACCTGCGGCGGTACGGGGTCGGCGCGTACCGCGTTGCGCCGCAGCAGCTCCGCCTCCTCGACCAGCACCACGGCGTGGGTGAGCAGTGCCTCCCGCCGCCGGGCGACCGCGCCGGCCAGGCCGCGCTGCTGCGGGGTGAGGGAGGTCGCGTCCCACACCACCGTTCCCCCGGCGTGTGCGGCCGAGGCGAGGGCGGCATCCAGCCGGGACAAGCCCTCGCGCAGCACCTCCCCGTTGGCCCGCTGGTCGGCTCGGGAGCCGCGGGCGGCGCGCAGGTCGTCGAGACTGACGTAGGCCTCCACTCCCGGCAGGCTCCGGGCGAACGTGCTCTTGCCGCTGCCCGAGGGCCCGCACAACTGCACCAGCCGTGGGAACGCCCCGCCGCGCAGGCGCCAGGTCGCGGCCACCGCCTCCTCGGCTGTCGAGATCCCGCCCCGGGCGAACGCCTCGCGGGCCTCGGCCCAGCACCGGTCGGCCACCTCGTCGGACAGCCCGCCCAGTGCTCCGCGCAGCCCGGCGCGCAGGGGCCCCAGCGGGTCCGGGCCGAGCAGCCCCGCCTCTTCGGCATACAGCGCGGACCACTCGGCGTACTCCCGCTCCTCGCGATCCCGCGTCGCCCCGGCCAGCGCGTGCAGGACGCCGAGGTCGGCCGCGGCGGCCATCCGAACCAGGCCGGCCCTGCGCTCCGCGTCCGGATACGGCAGCCGCAGGAGCGGGTGGAGCCCGACCAGGTCGGCGACCCGCCGGGCGAGCGGCATCCCGAGCGGTCCGGCCGCCAGCCGCGCCGCGGTCCAGGCGCGCGGCGCACGGTGCAGCAGGGCGGCCAGTACGCCGCACAGCCGGACCTCCCCGGTCCGGCCGAGCGCGTCGAGCCGGCCCGTCACCTCCGCGAGGACGGGTTCGGCCGCGGCGGCGCCGGGCACGGAGTCCAGGCCGAGGGCGAGCGAGAGCCCGGCCGGGTCGGGCTCGGAGCCCGAGCGGACGCCCCACAGGGCGGCGGCCGGACCGAGCCCGTTCGCCACCACCGGTGCGTACATCCAGTGCGTGTCGGTCTGCACGTGGCCGCTGCGCACCCACTTGGCCACGCACCGCGCGAAGTCCTCCCGCACGAATCCCGCCGTGGTGCGGACGACGTAGCCCTCCTGCCGCGTGGTGTCGAGCCGCAGTCTGCGCAGGGCGCGCTCGTCGAAGGTGCCGCGCCACAGGACGCGCGGGGTGGGTATGCCGAGCCCGTGCAGGAACCGTACGGTCCGGTCCCAGTCCAGGCACTGGTCGCCGTCCCACACCGAGAACCCGTAGAACCAGCTGTCGAGGTCCTCGTAGGGGAGCGAGTGACGGGCGTACAGGTTCTCCCCGCACACCCGCCAACCCGCGGGTATCCCGGCGCCGACCCGGCCCTGGAGGCCCTTGACCCAGGCCCGTGAGGGGTGGTGCGCGGAGTCGAGCGAGCGGGCGTGCAGGCCGTCCGCGTAGAGGGTGGTGTTCTCCCCGTCGAGCTTCTCGGTCACCACCACCTCCCGCCCGACCAGCCCCGCAACCCCGCCGGCCCGTACGTCGTCGGCAGCCGACCCCGGCGACCAGGGCAGATGCGGTGTCCGGGGGTAGTGCGTGCGCATGGGGACTCCTGCTGGGCGGGCGGTACCTGATCACTCTAGGTATCGGAGGTCCGCCGCCTCCACCCAATAACCGCCCCCGGGCGGCCGGAGCCCCGGCGGTGACCGGTGACCGGCGACCGGTGACCGGCGACGGCGGCTCAGGCGCCGACGGTGAAGCGGCGGCCCGCGTGGGCGTCCCGGTCGATCTCGTCGAGCAGCGCGACCGCGTAGTCCTCCGTCGAGATGCGGCTGCGGCCCTCCTCGTCCACGACCGGATCGTCCAGGGCCAGCCGGTACGTGCCCGTGCGTTCGCCGGGTTCGATCAGCGCGGCCGGGCTCAGGCAGGTCCAGCGCACCTCCTCCACGGGAACGGTCAGCAGGAAGTCCAGGGCGTCGGCGTGGGCGTGCATCACCGCCCTCTCGGCCTCCGGGACGCCCGGCGCCTGCCAGAGCGGCGAACCGTCGGGCGCGCGCAGCGACCCGGACCCGCCCACCGTGACCAGGCGGGGGCGGGCCGTGCCGGGGCCCAGCGTGCAGATGCCGCCGATCAGGGACTTCACGGCGTTCACGAGCACGGCTGGATCGTCGGTCCCGGGGCCGATCGCGCTGACCACCACGTCCTGTCCGGCGGCCGCCTCGGCCACGGACACCGGATCGAGGACGTCGCCCCGCACCACCGCGGCAGCCGAGCGGACCGCGCAGCGCGCGGGGTCGCGGACGACCGCCGTGACCCGGTGACCGCGCCCGAGTGCTTCATGCAGCACCCTGGCGCCGATGGTGCCGGTCGCGCCGTACAGGGTGATCTTCGCCATGGCGACTCCCTGGAGGGTGGGGGATCCGAGGCCGTACGTACGGAGCCGGTCGGCTCCACACCGTCCATCCAAGCGAACCCGCCCGCCGCCGCCCGGCAGCCTGGCCGAGCCACTCGGATGACAGCGCGTCCGGTGGTTCAGTAGGGGCACAGGGCGACGATCGACGGAGCCACCGTGCCCTTGGCCGCCTCGCACAGGGCGCCCATGTCGTAGGTGCGGGGCGGTGCGGGGCGCGGCTGCTTCGCCGCGGGCGGCCGCTTACGGGCCTTCGGCGCCGGGGCGGGTCCGGGGAGCGCCACGCGGACGGGGCGGCGTGGCGACCCGTCGCGGCGGGGCCGCGCGGCGCCGGGCGCACGCTCCGCGGGCGCGGGCTCGGCCACCGGCTCCGCGGCGGCGTCCGGCGGCGGCGGGGCCGCCACCGCCGGCAGGGGGCTCAACGGCCGGGTCTCGGCCGCCGGTTCCGGAGCCGCCGGGACCCGGGGCGGATCCGCGGGCCCGGTCGGCCGCACGGTCACGCACCCGGCGGTCAGCGCCGCCGCGGCAAGGATCAGGGGCAGGGACAGGGCTGCCCGGCTCAACTGCATCCGTCCAGCCTGCCGTACGGGAGGCGGCGGGACCTACGTGCCGTCACGCGTACGAGTGAGCGGCGGAGCGTCGCCGCAGGAGGGGAAATCCGGCCTGTCGGGGGTCCGGTCCCGCAGCATGGGCTCATGAGCGACAGTGCGATCACCTACACCCTCTACGTCCAAGCCGATCCCGCCCGCGTTTGGCAGGCCCTGACCGAGCCCGCCTTCACCCGCCGGTACTGGGGGCCGGTCTTCGAGACCGACTGGGCCGTCGGCTCGACGATGGACTGGGTGGAGCGCGGGACCCGGACCAGTGACCCCGAGCAGGTCGTCCTGGACTGCGTCCCGCACCGCCTGCTCTCGTACACCTGGCACACCTTCAGCCCGCAGTGGGCGGCCTCCGTCGGGATCGCCGAGGAACTGCGGGCCGAGCTGGCCCGGGAGCGGCGCACGAAGGTGACGTACGAGATCGAACCGGTCGGCGACACGCTGGCGCGGCTGACCGTCCTCCACGAGGGCTTCCAACCCGGCGGCACCCTCATGGGCATGTGCAGCCGCGCCTGGCCCATGATCGCGTCCAGTCTCAAGACCCTGCTGGAGACCGGCGCCCCGCTCCCCGAGCCGGAAGGCGAAGGCCCGGAGCACGCCGGAGCCTGACTCGCGGCCCGCGGCTCCAGACCTCCGGCCGCCCGAACTGCCGTACGGCGCACCTGAGATCATGTGCAGGAACCACGAACAGGAGCGCCGGAATGACACGTGACGCCACCCTGGGCGCGATACTGGACGCGGCCGCGGCCGGCCGGTTCCCGCCGCCCGACGGCGACACGACCGTCGTGCCGCAGCCGAGCCCGCGCGACGCGGGCGTCATCGCCTTCACCGCGCACTCCGTGGTGTTCACCGACGAGGACCCCGACTGGGTGCGGTCCACGCTCGCCGCCGTCGACTGCGATGCCCTCGCCGCCACCATGCACCCGCGTTTCCTCGGCGCCCTACTCGACCGCACCGGCCGCGCCACCGACACCGTCGACCTGCTCACCGTCGCCGATCCGCTCCCCGGCGGGCCCGCGCTGGAGCTGCGGGAGATCGCCGACCCCGACCACCCCCGGGTGCGCCGGGCCCGGCGCCGCCGGTCCGACGTCCGGGTCTGGGCGGCCGACGGGGGAGTGCTGGTCCTCGGCCGCGGCGTCGCGGACCGCTGGGAGGTGGCGGTCGAGGTGGACGAGGCCGTCCGCCACCGCGGCCTGGGGCGGGACCTGGCCCGCGCCGCCCGCCATCTGGTCCCCGACGGGGAACCGGTCTGGTCCCAGCAGGCCGCGGGCAATGCGCGCAGCATCCGTGCCTTCCAGGCCGCCGGCTTCCGGCCGGTCGGCTCCGAGGCCCTCCTGCTGGCGCCGCACCCCGAGCCCGCGGTGGTGTGACGGACCCTGGGCGCCGGGCGCGCACGGAGGTCGTGTGGAATGGTGCGCATGGGGAGCAGTGAGAACCGGATACGCGCGGGGGGCATCCCGGCGCCCCGAACCGAGGACACGGCGGCGCCGGAGCGCTGGCGGTACGCGCGGCACCTCGACGCCCTCGCGGCGTCGGCCGCGGCCGGGGCGGCGGGGGCGGCCGGGGCGCAGGAGCAGGCCGATACCGCGTGGGCAGCCGATACCGCATACGCCGCCGAGGCCGCCGCGGTCGGCGCGGTCCTCGGGGACCCCGATCCGGTCATGGCCGAGAGTGCCGTGGTCACCCACCTCGACCGCCGCGCCGCACACCTGCCGGCCGGCGCGCGCTTCGCCGCCTGGGCCCGGGCCATGGCCACGGTCCTGGACGACCGTGCCTTCCCGGCCCGGCGGCTGCGCGAGTGGACCCTGCTCAAGGCGATCGCCCAGGGCGATCCGTGGACGGCTGCCGAACTCACCGCCGCCTCCGACTGGTGCCAGCGGACCGCCGCCCAGGCGCTGACCTCGTACGAGGCCCTCAGCCTGCTCGCCGGCGCCGCCCGCACCCACCGCGTCCGCAACACGGCCGCCCAGCGTCTGCGCCGGGCGGCGGCAGCCTGAGGAAAACGTGTGGCTGGTCACACAGCCGTTCGGGGGTTTATGGTCTGCCTACCTGGCCGGGTATCAGCGTTGATCCGATGCCGCTCCACTGGAGGCTGCTCTCCGTGTCGCACGTTTCGCAAGCTCCCGTCACCACCCCCGACGGTGAGCCGGCCACGCCCGTCCCCACCGAATTCGGTCAGGTCGACGGCTGGTTCTCGGGCTATGACCAGGCCCTTTTCGACTGGTTCCTGACCCGCCAGAACGCAGAGGAAGGGACCAGGGGCGACCTCCTCGAACTCGGCGCCTTCATGGGGAAGAGCGCCATCTTCCTCGGCGGGTACCTCCGCGAGGGCGAGGAGTTCACGGTCTGCGACCTCTTCGACTCACCGGCGCCCGACGAGTCCAACCTCGCGGAGACGCAGGACTCGTACCCCACGCTGACCCGGCGCGGGTTCGAGACGAACTACCTTGCGTTCCACGAGGCGCTGCCGACGGTCATCCAGGCGCCGACCTCCGTGGTCGCCGACCGGGTGCGTCCGGCGAGCTGCCGGTTCGTCCACATCGACGCCTCGCACCTCTACGAGCACGTCGTCCAGGACATCGCCTCCTCGCGCGTCGTGGCGGCCCCGGGAGCGGTGGTCGTCTTCGACGACTACCGCTCCGAGCACTGCCCCGGAGTCGCGGCGGCCGTCTGGGCCGCGGTGGCCACCGGCGAGCTGCACCTGATCTGCGTCTCGGCGTCGAAGCTCTACGCGACCTGGGACGACGCGGCGCCCCACCAGGCCGCGCTCCTCGCGTGGCTGGAGGGCCGTACGGACCTGTGGCACGGCGTGGACTCGGTGGCCGGCCAGTCGCTGGTCCGCATCGGGGACCAGGGGGTGGTCCCGCCCCGGCCGCCGCAGCCGCTACGGGCCGCAGCCGAACCGGAGCCCGCTCCGGCCGAACCGGCGGAACGGGCCGCCCACCAGCCGGGTCCCCGGCCCGGGGCCGCCTGGCGCAAGCTGGCCAAGGACCTGCTTCCGCCGGTCATCACCCGTGCCATCGTGGCCCGGCGGCGCCGCCGGCGCTGAGCCGGCCGCCCGCGCGCACAGGGCGCCGGCCCCCGCCGCGGCGGGGGCCGGCGCCGGCACGACGGGGCC